>JBDOMQ010000220.1:0-5130 GCA_039831725.1 Pirellulales bacterium | reverse complement strand
GGCATCCTACGACAAATTGGTATCCAACCAGATATTCTTGTATGCCGTACTGAGCGAAGCCTCGACACCTCCGACCGAGAAAAGATTGCACTCTTTTGCAACGTTCCGCTGCACTCCGTGATTGAGGAGCGAGACAAAGATTTCTCGATCTATGAAGTCCCATTGTCACTTCAGGCAAATAAGATTGATGATCTCATACTTAAACAACTCGGCTTGCCTGCGGCTTCAGCAAATCTTGAAGGGTGGCACGACATTCTTCATCGGCTGCGTAACCCTGAGCATGAAGTATCAATTGCACTCGTGGGCAAATACGCCGAGCACAGGGATGCCTACAAAAGCATTTACGAGGCACTTGATCACGGAGGCATTGCGAACTACACCCAAGTCCGAGTTCAAGCGATCAAAAGTGAAGAAATCGAGCAGAACGGTGCCGAAAAAACACTCGCCGGATTTGATGCACTAATAGTCCCCGGTGGCTTTGGTGAACGTGGTGTTGAAGGGAAAGTCGAAGCGATCCGTTATGCTCGAGAACGGAGTCTCCCTTTTCTAGGAATATGTCTAGGCATGCAATGTGCGGTCATTGACTTTGCCCGTAATGTTGCCGGCCTCACTGACGCTCACTCAACGGAGTTTTTCCGGGACACTCCACATCCCGTCATTTGCTTGATGGATGAACAAGAGGGCGTGACCGAAAAAGGTGGCACAATGCGACTTGGGGCTCAGCCCGCCCTACTGAGCGACGGCAGCAGATCTACATCGGCATATGGTGTCTCTGATATTTCCGAACGTCACCGCCACCGCTACGAATTTAATAGTGGCTACAGACAACGACTTGAAGAGGCTGGCCTCGTGATTGCTGGTACAAATCCTGACAAAAGCCTTGTCGAAATTGTTGAAGTAGCAGACCACCCCTGGTTCGTTGCTGTACAGTTTCATCCGGAATTTAAAAGCAAGCCGACAGCGGCTCATCCTCTCTTTGCTGGTCTTGTTGCAGCAGCCGTATCGCACCACGCTGGTGCAAAACCATGATATACACCACACGTACTCCCTCACAGTCATTCTGTTACTCAAACTCTGGATACCCTCATGTCTGAACCACCAGTTCCATCAAATGACAACGGCCCTATGAAAGCCCCTCCCGCTACGTTCGAGTTTCTCGTTCAAACAATGTTTACTCAGGCATTGATGGCGTTTGGGAAAATCCCAAACCCTATCACGAAAGAATCACTCAAGAACCTCGATACTGCTCGGCACTTTATTGACATGCTCGAAATGCTCGAGAAAAAAACTGCAGGAAATCTCGCCGACGATGAGAAGAAACTTCTTGAGGAAATTCTTCATCAACTTCGTATGACATTTATGGACGAGCAACCCAGCTAAGAATCACCCCAAACAAGAGAACCTCGGCGTACATTGCCCTACATGCGCAAAGACTGCCGTAATGTCTTCACTTATTCCAGTTCCGGAGAGAATTAGATGACGGCTCAGCAGCTCGATGGCCGAAAACTAGCAAAGAGAATTGAGCATGACCTTGCGCCGAAAGTAGCGACACTGGCCAGTGAAATTGGCCGCCCCCCCCGGCTTGTTGTCGTTCTTGTAGGAGACGTTGCTGCAAGTGCCTCATATGTGAAAAGCAAAGCTTCTGCTGCAAAACGGGTAGGGATTACAGCTGATGTTTTTTCAATCCCTGAATCAACGACAACAGCCGAACTTGTTTCTACTGTAGAGGCCATTGGACGAGATGAACATGGACCAGTTGATGGCATTCTTGTTCAGTTGCCACTCCCGAGTCATGTGGACGCGCGAGCCGTTCTCGATGCAGTGCCTCCGGATCGTGATGTCGATGGCTTTCACGCGGTCAACGCTGGGCTCCTTTCTCAAGGACGGCCTCACTTTATTCCCTGCACTGCTGCAGGAGTTCAAAGAATGCTTCTTGATGCCGACGTTGAGACTCGTGGCAAGCATGCTGTTATCGTTGGCCGTAGTGATATTGTTGGGAAGCCGTTGGCACTCCTGCTCGCCAGCCGTGGACCAGGTGGAGACGCGACTGTATCAATCTGCCACAGCCATACACCGAATTTAAAGGAAGTCACCAAGCAAGCTGATATTCTGATAGCCGCCGTAGGCATTCCTCAACTGATCACAGCCGATATGGTAAAGCCTGGGGCTGTCGTGATTGATGTCGGAATAAATCGCATCTCAGACGGGGAGACAAGTCGGCTCGTTGGTGACGTTGATTACGACCCTGTCGCTGAGATAGCAGAAGCAGTATCACCAGTACCAGGAGGCGTGGGCCCCCTCACTGTTGCAATGCTTCTTGAAAACACATTTTTCGCTGCCAAAGAGCGAAAAATGCGTGCCGTCACGGCTGAATAACTGCAGTTTTCGGCTTGTTTTCACACAGACTCCCAGACTATCCTTCCCCGCGGTTCGGCGAAGTCTGCGCAAAACCAACGCTTTGCTCAGATGGAATACCTTCCGAGACCAACATTCCTTAATTCAACTGGAATCGAGGAGTCATTTCGACGAATACATGTTGAAAGATGAGATGACACAACCAGGTATTTCCTTGAATCCTCAATGTGACATCGTCAGTGTTTCCTTTATTTTCAATCCTCAATACTCCGAACAGAGTTCATGACGTATTTTCTTCGCGCTCTTCGTGATGCTTCGAAAAGCTGGCCATTACTTCTCGCAGCATTTCTTTGTTCTGCCGGTGTAGCCGGGCTGTGGGGCGCAAATATCGCAGCACTTTTCCCAATTATCGAAGTCACTCTTAACGGTGAGTCTCTTCAGGACTGGAATGAAAAAAGAATAGCTGACGCCGAATCAAAACTGGAAAATAACCAACAAGAGATTCACCAACTTCGTGATCGCCTCACTGGTGGTAGAGCAGAAACAGAACAACAGAATATTCAAAACAAAATAGACACCCTGTTACTTCAGAGCAAAGGGGATCAGGCCATCCTGACCTCTGCACAATTCCTTCAGCCATGGCTAGAAAGCTATATCCCAAGGGACCCTTTCCAGACTGTAGTTTTTGTGGTGATCCTGATCGTCATCAGCACCTTCCTAAAACACTGTCTGCTCCTTACTAGCAAAATGCTTGTAAGTTTTGTGGCAATGGGAATATCAAGAGACCTTAGGGTTAAGGTCTTCAACAAAGCGCTTGAATTAGATCGCACCCAATTCATGAAAAACGGTTCCTCTGGCTTCATGGCCCAAGTCACCCACACGGTTGGCATGCTGGCAGGCGGAATAACGACTACCTTTGGTGGAGCGATTACTGAGCCCTTGAAGATAGCTGCATGCTTGGGAGGAGCTTTCTGCATTTCGTGGCAGTTGACACTCGCCTGCCTCACAATGGCGCCTGTCGTGGGTTTTCTCATGGTTTGGCTGAACCGAAAAATGCGGACTGCTGCGAAGAACATTCTCTCCGAAGCACTTGGCTTCCATCATGTGATGCTTGAAGCACTGAATAATGTGCTCACTGTTCAGGCCTATACAATGGAGCCCTTCGAGCGTGAGCGGTTTCGGGACAGTACAACCAAAATGATGAATATTGGACTGCGTCATAGCTTTTATCAAGCGCTTGCGAATCCAATTACTGAAGTTCTTGGCATTGGGATGGTCGCAACTTCAATTGCCGTCGGAGCGTGGTTAGTTATCAATCAGGAAACCCAGATTTTTGGGGTTACCATGACAAATCAACCAATGACTGTTCCGGGGATTATGGTCTTTTTCGGAATGCTTATTGGTGCTTCAGATCCCGTCCGAAAACTCTCTGGAGTCATTACGGGGATAAATGTTGGGATTGTTGGGGCACAGTCACTGTATCCACTTCTTGACACACCATCAAAACTAAAAGAAAAATCAAACCCTTACTATCTTCCATCACCACATCGAGAGATTGCATTGCGGAATGTATCGTTTTCATATGATGGAATTGACACAGTGCTAAAGAATGTCGATGTCGCCATTGAGTTTGGTGAACGCGTAGCAATAGTAGGTCCTAATGGGGGCGGAAAAAGCACGCTCATTAACCTCATCTGTCGATTCTATGACCCCACAGAAGGCACTGTCGAACTCGATAACGTTCCGCTAACAGAACTAGCAGTGAAAGATTTGCGTAGGCGTATCGCAATCGTTACCCAACAAACAGAACTTTTCAACGAAACGATTTTGTACAACATTCGATATGGCCGATGGGACGCGACCGACGAAGAAGTAGAAGAAGCTGCTCGAAAGGCCCGTGCTCACGACTTCATTGCTGAATTTCCTGACGGATATAAGACAAAAGTTGGCCAGAATGGCTTCCGCCTATCTGGTGGCCAGAGACAGCGAATCGCTCTTGCCCGGGCTTTCTTACGAAATGCTGAGATACTTGTTCTTGATGAAGCTACGAGCCAAATAGACGTAGCTAGTGAAGAACTCATTCATGAGGCTCTCTCGCATTATGTCAAAAATCGAACGGTAATCATGATCACCCATCGGCCAAGCACTCTTGCACTCGCTGATTCAATCCTGGAAGTTGAACATGGACAGGTAACCAAACGACCTGCCGCAAACTACCGAGCAGCATGACGGCACATGTCAAATACTATCGCATACCTTGCCCTTCAGATCACATAGTTACAGTACCAGCACCGTTGCTTGATGAGGAACTGATTTGCCCTCAGTGCAACTCACGTTTTTTAGCTGATCGTAAAGCCAGTATTGAATACGCCGATGATCAGACGGAACGGGCTGCGTACCAATGGCTTGTAATAGCCATTGGTACAGTTGCAGTACTGATAACGGCTGGAGTTATTGCCTTGGTATCCCAACTCTTTCGCTAAGTCAGATTCTGCACGAAAGCAAATTACCAAAAGATACCTACCGACCAGCACACTGACTGAGTCGTTCTTTCCATGCTGCGACGGATTGAGGCTCATACGTTATCGGGTCGAAACTATCTCGCACTACAGAACGGACACTTCGTAAGTCGAGTTTCCCATTTTCAGCAAGAATCTGCACAAGGAGATTCCCTATGGCGGTTGCCTCAACAGGACCAGCCACAACCGGACGATCTGAGGCATCGGCTATCATTTGACAGAGCAATTTATTCTGAACGCCACCCCCAACAATATG
>JBDOMQ010000437.1:0-5154 GCA_039831725.1 Pirellulales bacterium | reverse complement strand
GATTCCGGTTGCTGCAGTAAGAAACGATGCTGCCGTCTCGGCTCATGGCTTCGAAGCCTTCACGAAGCAAAGATGGCTCGACGTGCACAACGTCGCTGCTGTGAGCCAGCTTGCGGATGTGAGCCAGCTTGCGGATGTGAGCCAACTTGCGGATGTGAGCCAACTTGCGGATGCGAGCCAGCTTGTGAGCCAGCTTGCGGATGTGAGCCAACCTGCGGATGCGAGCCATCTTGCGGAATCTAAACCAGCGTGACCTCTGAACTATTCCCCGATAGTTCAGTAACTATGCCACATCGACCCGGCCGGATACCATCCGGCCGGGTTTTTGTTTTAAGACCAATGTTTCCCCTGAGCCGATTCTTTGTAAGGAATTATCGATATCACCTAAGGGGCCCTTCTACTCGAAACCATGGCTTCTCACCGTCAGATGGCCTACTCGTGTTCAGCCAGCCATCGCTCGGCGTCAAGAGCCGCCATACACCCTGTGCCGGCAGCAGAAATAGCCTGACGATAATAGTCATCGGCGACGTCACCAGCTGCAAAGACACCCTCGACATTTGTCGATGTACGGAAATGGTTCTTCCAAATAATGTATTTCTTTGGATTTAGCTCCAACTGCCCATTGAGAAATGCTGTGTTCGGCGTATGACCAATTGCCAGAAACACACCAGCTGCGGTGAGTGTTGTTTCTTCACCAGATTCTTTTGTACTTTGCAAACGAACACCGGTCACACCATCGGTATCATCACCAAGGACTTCAACGAGCTTTGAATGATAGTGGATCTCAATTTTCTCACTTTCGTATGCTCGTTTTGCCATGATTTTGCTTGCTCGTAACTCATCCCTGCGGTGAATAAGATGAACTCGACTCGCAAACTTTGTGAGATACGTAGCCTCTTCCACGGCCGAATCTCCACCACCAACTACTATGAGTTCTTTGTTTCGAAATCTCGGAAGCGCTCCATCACAGACCGCACAGGCGCTAACTCCTCGATTCTTAAACCGCTCTTCGCTCTCCAATCCAAGCCAATTGGCACTTGCACCTGTTGCAACAATCACACTTCGTGCTTGTGTTTCACCACCGCCTGCTCGCGTCAAGGTAAATGGCCGTTTTGAGAAATCAACCTTCTGAATGTCGTCAGTAATGACACGGGTACCAAAGTTGACTGCCTGTTGTCGCATAAGTTCCATTAACTCCGGACCCGTAACACCTTCACCAGCGTGCGGAGCCATCATCATTCGTCGATCTTCAGGGAGTGCTGAATCAAGAAATGCTGCCAGGTCACCTGCCGGGAAACCGGCATAGTTCTCCACTTCGCTTGTCAGCGCTAACTGACCAAGCGGCAAGGTCCCTGCCATGCGATTCTCTTCAGTTATAGCGCCCTCAAAAACAAGCGGCTTCAACTGCGCTCTAGCGGCATATGTTGCGGCACACCAACCCGCTGGGCCGCTCCCAATGATGACAACATTCTCGAGTGGATCTTCTGTCATTCCTTACTCCCTTAGGATTACTCACGCGGCGTGCCTTCACTTTTGTGCCTACACCAACGTTCTCAAAAACAATTTTGCTGATCGCATGATACCGTGAAAATCACATTTCTGCGTACGTCTGTCATCTCGACGTACCACCATGACTTGTGTCAGTCGAGTCAGGACGACACCCTTTTACTCCACGCTTTTTTGGTTGCCACCCTCCGGTTTTGTAAAGTTTTTGGGTAGTGCCCCACGTTCGCGAACAAAAGAATTGGTAAAAAAACAGCAACTAGTGCCTAGCGAAAACTCTTTCTGTTTTGTATTTTTAGCGCACGGCAGTATCATACACTGGGTTTTTACATCTCGCTATAGATGCCGAAGGCGCAAAGAAATGGAAAAAACAATAAGCATCGATCAGGTTTCTGGACTTTTTAATGCGATCCCTGATGTGTCTTTTTTTGTAAAAGATCGGCAAAGCCAGTTCGTGCACGTAAATGATTGCTTTCTGCGCATTCATGGCTACTCCGACGCGTCCGACATGATTGGAAAACAGGATTTTGATTTTCATCCACCCGCTCTCGCTGCCGACTATTTTGCAGAAGACAATCGCGTCATGGAATCCGGAACCCCAGTTTATAACCAGTCTGAATTGGTCACGCATCACTCCGGAATGCCGCGGTGGTACCTTATCACTAAATTGCCGCTCTCGGACAGGAAGAACAACATAGTTGGCCTGGCTGGTGTTATGAGGCAAATTGATCAGCCAGGTGACGCCCCTAACGACTACCAGCGTCTCACTCCGTCACTTGAGTACGCTTTAAAGCATTGCTGCGACAATGTCAGTATACCTGAAATGGCAAAGCAGTCTGATCTTTCTACAAGCCAACTTCAACGGGATTTTCGAAAATTATTCCGGATGAGTCCAGGTGAATATATTATGCGCCTTCGTCTTCAGCTAGCTCGCCGCCAACTCATTAATTCGAACCAATCAGTTGGACAGATTGCTTCGAATTGTGGGTTTTTTGACCAGAGTCACTTTACTCGCGCCTTTCGAAAACACACTGGCCTCGCCCCTTCGCACTATCGTCGTAGAGCATGGAAGCAAAACAGTCCTAAAGAATAGCAAGAGGATTTCGTCGCTCTTCTAGTGTTCCGCGAGTAACCCCGATACGATTTGCTGCTCTGAGTTTTGCCCACACTTCCCGTCCAGTAACTTCACCAACCAGAAGCTTTCTGTATGCTTCAAGAATGCCTGCCATTTCTTCTTGACTTTGATTCAGCATTTCAATCCGCAAGTGCTTTACTCCTTTGTTAATGAGTTGTGTCACTACTTCTGCCCCACTTTGTGGCACAGCATTGAAAAGTGTATTGCGACAACCAACATCAGCAGTCAGCAGATGATCTACAGCGATTCTATCCCGCAACTGCACAACGTGATTATCACACGGCCTGCCACAATTTGTCTTATCTGTACCGGGAGAAAGAACCGAGCAGAACACACAATGCTCCATATGGAACATTGGCATATGCTGATGAATGACGACTTCGAGAAGATTCCCCACCACCGCCGAAGTCAAATTCAACAACTGTTCGCGATTGCAATCATAGGAAACTGCAATTCGTTCAGCACCCTGTTGCTTAAAGAACTCAAAAGTGAGCGGATTTGTTGCATTAAATGAAAAGTCAGCAGTGACCGGGATACCCTTGTCTCTAAAATATTCGAGGCCACTGAAATTACGCACGAGAACACCGGCCGGGTCACACTTGGCTAATGATGTAAATATTCCCATCTCAGATGGTTTTTGTATGCGTGGTGTGGCAATAAATAGCCGAGCATTATCCTGCTTTGCCATTTCCACAGCTTCCCGGTACTGCCGAATGTCAGAGAAATCTGCCACAAGATTTTTTTCGCCCAAATGGAGTACAGCTTCCAACTGCTTCAACGTTCGAACTAGGACATGCAAAGTGGGCTCGATACTGCTGGGTTGCTCACTAGTAGTTTTTGACGAAACAGTCGACATAAATTTCTGAACGGCACTGGTGACATCTTTTGTGCGTTGACGACTTGGCTGAGAAACAACCAGGTCTTCGAGTGCTGCAATCAACTTTTTGCGAAGGCTCCCCAAGACACTAAATGGTGCCATCGGATTGCCTGTAATCGTGGATTCGATACCACTTAGCATGAATGGTGTTTCACCAAGACGGCCGAACTGTTCTTCAAGTACGTCGCGTGTCAATGGATGCCGCTTGGCCTCTGCCAATTCTATCTCGGTAGTGACATGACAGCTTAGGCCGTTGGGGAGTGTTGCCGTGACGTGCAATGGCTCACCAACATGAGCTATGACTTCAAGGCGAATGGGCTGTTGCCTTTGCAGGTTATTTGCCTGAAAAGACTTTCGTAGACGCTGCGTCACTTGTGGATCATCGGTCTTCCATACCTGCGAACCCATTTCGATCGCATCGAAATCGATGGCATCTCGGCCAAATGCAAGTTCAACAACGCCATGACTTACAGATTCTGTGAGTGACCGACCATGATGAAATACCTCATAAACTCTAGCTCCCTGGGACGCTGCGTCAGCCGAGGTATCAAAGGCGACGCCGTCTCCTCGCTTCACTGGCGCGGTGAGTTCAACCGCAATACGTTCGTGTGAAATTCCACATATCTGGCCCAGTACTACACCACGTTTTGCACTGCTTGTCGCCGGAACAAGCATTTTGTGATCACAGCCGTTGAGCCAGCCCGAAGAGAATCCACGTGAAAATGTGAGCTCCATTTCCTCAATCTGTTTTGGCTCAAAATTGACCGGACTTCCTGAAACAGCTAGATCAATAGCCTGCCGGTAATTCCGCGTAATTGAGGCGACATACTCAGGTGCTTTCAGCCGTCCTTCTATCTTCAGTGAAGTCACTCCAGCGGCTATAAGTTCAGGCACAAGGTCAAAGCCTGCTAAATCCTGTGGAGACAACAGGTACTTTTGATTCCCTAAGTCAACGTGTTCTCCATCGCAAATAACCTCATATGGGAGTCTGCACGCCTGAGCACATTGGCCACGATTTGCACTTCGACCACCCAATGATTCACTGGTCAGGCATTGTCCGGAATAGGCTACGCACAGCGCACCATGAACAAATACCTCTAGTGGCATTTCAGTATTCTTTGCAATGTCTGTTATTTCACGAATTGACAACTCGCGTGCGAGGACAACCCGTTGTGCACCAATTTCTTCCGCTAGCCGTATTGTCTCTGCACTGGTCAGGGTCATCTGGGTCGATGCATGGACTGGCAATTCTGGACAAATCTCTTTCGCAAGACATGCTGCACCTACGTCTTGCAAAAGAACTGCGTCAGTCCCAGCATCGGAAAGAGCGGCAAGTGTTTCTGCAAATTGCTGCAACTCTTCCGTAAAGATCAGAGTATTCAGCGTGACGTAGCCTCGAACACCATACCGATGCAAAAACTGAATCACTCTGGGCAATTCCTCAAGTGAAAAATTCTCTGCTCGAGCCCGTGCATTGAAGCCAGAATTCAGTCCGAAATAAACCGCATCGGCCCCGTTCGCAACTGCTGCACGCAGGCATTCAAAATTTCCGGCTGGGGCAAGGAGTTCAATTTTTGATGGCATTCTGCACAGTATAGTTTCTTAAAACAAGCTTATATGAGAATACCTATTTGCTCGT
>JBDOMQ010000364.1:0-5192 GCA_039831725.1 Pirellulales bacterium | reverse complement strand
TATCCTGTTTCGGTGATACCGGCCCTGCTACCGCCTTCAGCAGTTCCTCCATCCAGCCAATTGCTTGCTCGCCGAGAAAGGCGGTCACAAGACGCTCACGTTCCGCCACACTGTCGACTTGCGCTAGCGTTTTGGCAAACATTTCAACCGGCACTAAGCCAGCACCTCCCTCCCAGTTTTCTTTTTCTGGTTCGAGAAAATCTTGCCAACGTACTCCAAGATCCCGTACGCCTTGGACATATTCCGCCTGTGTAAGAGCTGCTCGGCTGGTAGCCTCAAGGAGTCGTGACCCGAGTGTCAACCGTTCAAATAGTCCTGAATGAACAACACTTACCTCCTGAAAATCGTCATGATCCTCATCCCCTGGATGATAAAAATCGAGACGCAGACACTCCAACTCGCGACGCTCATACTTTGGTGCATGTTCAAGGTCTGTCTCAAATTCGGCGTCGTGCCGCCACCGGATTGAATTCGTTAATCCGTAAACAAATACGGTAAAAAAATCGATTCGGGGGTCAATGTCCTGCCAGACAGCTACGCCCCATCGCTCTTCACCAGGCTGAATCGGACGCTCTGATATTGAGACGCTGTCGTGCAACATGTCAGAGCGAATTTTTTCTCGACGACTAATTGGCACCATTGCTGACGAAACGAGCCGATCGAGATGATCCTGATGCTCTAAAAGCCCTTCGTCTCGGCTCAATGCCTCGTGGGTCTCAAAAACGAAGTGCGGCTCGAAGTGAATCAGTTGATTGACAAACTTCGTAGTTGGCCTCGTAAGGTCATCGTTGCCGTCCTCATCTTTTTCGAAAACAACCTGCCGCGTGGATCCTCCCAACCCGGAAGCCACTTCCGCATTTTCATCAACAGCAATGTTCCGAACTCGATACAAGAGATACCAGACTCGCTCTTTCTGTATTTCAAGATTCTTTCCTGGCACCTCAACTTCAATGGTTCGTGGTGGCCGATACGCAAACTCAAGACACCAGACATCCCTCAAAAACTGTCGGTCGCTTGCCAGGCCGATAAGCGTCTCGTGTGAGGGTGCATGCGAAGGATCCCACGCTCCGCCTCGTCCCTGAGCTAACTCATGAAGATTAGCTTTCTGAGAAACGTCATCGACCGATTGATCTGGTGGAATCACCGTAAGGCTCTTTGTGCTTGGGCGGTCATTCGCAAAGACGAATGCCAACCCTGCACAGCCAATAAATGCAGTTGCACACAGACGCACGAGTTGCTTCATCCCACACATAACATGCTCCAGGCATCATTTCGAGAAGCTACACTGACCAAACAATCCCTACCATTGTTTGTAAGAAAGCAAAAAAAAACCAGCCGAAACTCCCACAAAAAACTTTCTTCCTATTCTCGTCTCGCCTAACCTTGGATCTTCTAATCGCATCATGGGTTCTCGTTGCCGACACGCCCACGAACAAGATCTGCCTGAAATACGACATGCTCTTTTAATAATTCCTGCCTAGGCTGCCATTTTATTTCGTTCGCATGGCTCTCCAGGCTGCCAGCTGGGCAAGACAGCAGCATCTACTTCAGTGGCTAGATTGTAATAATCAGATGCTCCGTTGGAATCATTGGCATATTCGAAAATCGACTGCCCAAAGCTTGGCGCTTCAGCTAATCTTATATTTCGACGAATCTTCGTCTGAAACACTCTGGCGTCCTTCCACGATGGGTGCCCTTGGGCTGCCTCTGTAAAAAAAGATTCGACATCTCGTCCAACCTCAGCAGCAAGACGCGTACCTGCCTCGTACAGACAAAGTGCCACTCCAAGCAACCGTAATCGGGGATTGATATGTTCCGCTGAGAGTTCAATCGTCTCGAGCAATTTGCTAAGCCCGTGCAGGGCAAGGAAATGCGGTTGCAGAGGAAGTAGAACCTCGTCAACAGCTGCCATCGCATTGAGTGAAAGTAGTCCTAATGATGGTGGACAATCGATAATAATGTAGTCGAATTGTGACTTCTGCTTATCGTCTTCACTGCGTGCAAGCTGGTGAGAACCGCTATCCCAACCAGTGTCAGATTTCAGCCTTTCACGCAGGATCGACTCTCGACCAGAACGACCCGCAAGAGCCATTTCTGCTACGGATAGATCGAGATGTGAAGGCACGACCCATAGGTTTTCTTGAGCCTGAACAAGTGCTGCTGCTAAGGGCTGTTCGTTAACAAGTACATCGTATGCAGTACATGGGGCAGATGTCGGTGAGACACCAACATGAAGTGTTGCATGGGCCTGGGGATCAAGGTCAATGAGACAAACCTTTTTTCGTAATCGAGACAGTGCGACGGCAAGATTCACTGAAGTCGTGGTTTTGCCAACACCTCCCTTTTGATTCGCTATCGCAATCGATCGCATATCACCAGCCTCTCGGAAACGGCGCTGAAAAAACTCACTTGTCGATTACCGCATCAACTATCACTTTGGCAGACGATAGCTTCGGCAAGTTGTTCAACAAAAGACGTCTTTTCGCCGTTCTACCCGCAAACCGATTCGAAAATCAGTTCAAATCAGCCCATTTCACTGTACTTTCAACCCAAGTTTTCAGCCCTTTTGCTATTTTACCCAAGGCAACTCGCCCAGGCCTCCCAACTACCGTCAGGTGCACTTCTTGAGGATTCTTCCCGAAATCAATGACTACAACGGTTTGTTCAGAGTCATTTCTTTGCTGGCTATCAGAAAAAACCAACGCAAGATCCCATGCGGCATCCGGTAGAGGTACATGCTCCGCAGTTCCCTCTGCCCATTGAAAATTTGCATCTTCAACAAGGCCCCTCCGGAGGTGCACCAAACCTTTTGCTTCAGTGATGTCCTCAACCTGAATCGCTTCCAAACGACCCGTGTGCCGATCATCAGCGAGCGGCTTCAACTGCCACAATTCAACAAATGGTGATTTCGAAATCTGCTCTGTGGCCCGAGTGCCGTAAAAGTTCAGACATCGACGGGTCTGCTGCCATTGAAACCAGACGCCGATTCCAGCCGCCAGGAGACCAAGAGCAAGAAGACCGATAACAAGCACGGAACCGTGTATGCTTCTGAGCACAACGCTGCCTTTTTTATGAAAAAACTGCTGGAAAAATAAAGAGAGTCGAGACGCACTCTCTCTCAATATATACTCAACTTGAAATTTGTACGAATGGAACGTTACATCATCATTGTCAGAGAAAGTACCGATGCCCAACCAGTTTGATCCATACAGGGATGCACTCGTCGTCGAAAAGCACACCGTTTGGCCTGATGAGTACGAGGATTGGTCCGAGAATGACCGCAGCCGCATTGAGACCTTGCTTCATGCAAGTCCAGAAGAAGCATTGGATCTTGACTACGTGCGTCAACATTCTGGATTTGCTCGTATCATTACGGTTACTCCCGACGATCTTGAACGAGTGGCGGCGACATAACGTGGAACGACACGAAATCAATGTTCGGCTTGATGAAACCGTTGCAACAACACAACCGGCAACTCGTTCGTACACAATTCATGTCGGCGATACGATACTTCAAGATATCGGGGGCTTGCTTAAGAACAACCGCGTGCAAAGAGCGGTCGTCGTTTCTGATCAAGCCGTAAATGCGACGCACGGAAAGACGGTAACGGAAGCTCTACGAGACGCGGCGATTACGCTTGACCATCTCACGATTCCGTCAGGTGAAGCATCCAAGTCTCTTACTCAGGCTGAGCGATTATGGAATGAATTTGCTCGCCTCAAGATTGATCGCAAGACGGCAATACTTGCAGTCGGCGGTGGTGTCATAGGTGACCTTACCGGGTTTGTCGCTGCAACGTTCTCACGAGGATTAGATGTATGGCAAATACCAACTACATTAGTCGCCCAAGTTGACAGCGCCATTGGTGGAAAAACCGGGGTGAATCTTTCAGCGGGCAAGAATCTCGTCGGAGCTTTTTGGCAACCGCGAGGAGTCGTGGCCGACATACGGACACTTACAACACTGCCAGATCGCGAATATATCAGTGGGCTCGCTGAAGTCGTAAAATACGGGATGATTTTAGATGCAGACTTTTTCCATTGGCTTGAAGAAAATGCCTGTCGTGTGAGAGATCGAGAACAACGATCTGTCGCCCATATCGTCCGTCGCTCAGCAGAACTCAAGACGTTTGTTGTCGAAAGGGACGAACGCGAAATCACTGGTCTGCGAGCCTGCCTCAACTATGGCCATACATTCGCCCATGCTTTCGAAACGGCGACTGGTTACGGCACACTACTTCACGGTGAGGCCGTTTCTTTAGGAATGATGGCAGCAGCCAAGCTTGCTTGCTCACTAAACCGAATTGATCAAGTCGTTGTGGATCGACAACGAAAACTTCTTGAAACACTCGAACTGCCTGTTTCAACACAGACGCTCAGCGGCATAGAGAACGAAAATCTTTTGGGTATCATGTCCCGAGACAAGAAAAGCATTGGGGGTAATCTACGATTTATTCTCCCAAGCACGATCGGCGAAGTTGAAACCGTTGACAACGTTCGCCATGAATTTGTTTCCTCAGCAATCAACAGCCTTCGCCGGGACTCGTAACCCATTTCGCCCCCCCATTCAACGGGCTATCCGGCAGCCTTTAGTTCAAAAAGCGAACCAGCAGTGTCATGACACATGACAATTTGTTTTCGATTGCACCTAGCAGAAAAAAACAGGGACAATGCATAAAACGGGACAGTGACGCGTTGCGGCACACAGCCAAAGCATTGTTTTCCTACAACAACTTGTAGCCCAAACACAAACAGTACGAAGAGCACACTGACGCAAGCAACCACAGGGAACCTACGCGTGAAGCGACACAATGCTCACCCATTGCCTGCGTCTACTATCACTCGTCAGAAAGCAATTTACCAACTCGCTTCCAGCCCCATCCCGCCTTGATCACCAACTGGAACTGGTACAACTCGCACCTGAAAACCGGCGAAATGATGCTCGGTCCGGCTGACTGCTAATGAACTTGCCCAGGCAAGGTACCAACCCAGAAATGCCTGGGAAGAGTAATGGGCATCGTCATTGATTCGTGAGAAACCAACAAATGTAGAACAGACGTAAAGCGTCCCTTTGGCAAGTGGGTTCTCGACCATATCAGCCGCCGCAAGAAATGGAATTGCCCCCATAAATGAGTGGCCACTTACCCCATTATTATCTTGAAAAAACTTCCAATCACTTCCAGAAGGCGACT
>JBDOMQ010000186.1:0-5224 GCA_039831725.1 Pirellulales bacterium | reverse complement strand
TAGCCGGCCCTGCTCGGCTACTTCGATATGATGAGGGCCACGCTCGTGTTGGACGCCCACATCGTCGCCGCAAATTGCCACTCAAACGAAGTGCCTAATATCGCGAAGTGCCTAATATCGGACAGGCCCCAGCTAGCCTGCCGGCTTACCCTCTCGAAGAACACTCGAATTAGCCACCTTGCACGCAAGGATACAAGTTGACACCTGTTTCTCGAGGGCAGTGTACTTGTGGCTTAAACTTAAATTAGATAGCACGCTACCTTCAACAACGAAAAGTTGCTATAGGTCCTAGTTGCCACCCTATTCCTCTCACTCGATACGAAAGTTTCATCCTCCGCATGCATCAGCGTGTTTTAGGATTAAGAGGATGATCCAAGGGAAGCTTTTTCCAACACAATTCTACTTCTCGGACCTTATCCCAACATCCCCGAGGGAAATACCACAAGTTCTCGGACTCGATATTTTCCTCAGGACCTAAGCTTGTGACCACAAACCCACCTTCAAGATCACTGAGTTCATTTTTAAATGGACAGTGAGCCTTAAAATCTAAAATACCAAACTTGTCCTTGCGAGAAACATTTGTGACACGGTAGTGAACGTACGCGCGAACCGAATTTGAAGGAGTTGTTTTTGCTTTTATTCCAAGACATTGAATAATAATTTCAGGGTCACCCGAAGTTACAGTCACTGCCTTTGATCGCTTCGTTTCTTTACCAAAAGCTACTTCTGGCAGGCCAACAATAACCAGACATCCAAGCAATACTATTTGTAGTTTCATAAAACATTGCTCGTGTAAAATATCATGATCATTTTAAGAAACGACGTCGCTTCGGAACAGGTTAGTGAGCAAACTATTTCGAACAGCCAGGACAGAGCCTTACTTGCCCTTGCTCATCTCAGCGGTTGGTTTTTCGACCCCAAGAGTTTCGAGTAATTTGCCATGACCTTGAATTGCTTTTTCAATCGACACCTGCATTTTTTCAACTGTTGACTTCGCAGCCTTTGGGTCGATTGGCTTTTGGATTGTAATTTTATTTAGATCTGCCTGATGCAGCCTTGCCTCCTGCACGTGGCCCTCTACCTCTGAGATAGCCTTCACACCTTCAGCATTTTCGTGTGCAGCGGCCTGGTTCTTCATTTGGCCAAGATGCTGCTGCGTCTTAGCCAAATGGGTACCAATTGAATCGTGAGCCATACGCGCAACAGATGGCTCTACCGTCTTGGCAGTTGAAAGGTAATTGCTGTAATGCGAGGCATGGCTTTGGGCACCATAAAGATGGCTGTGCGAACTGTGGCCATGGTATTCCGAATAATATCCGGCAGCTTTTGAACCAGCATTTTTCCATGATTGAGCAACAGCGGGCACTGTCACGAACACAGCACACAGACAAAATATGACGGAGTGTAAATGGCGAATCATTGGGGGCCTCTCAGTCGGTAAAATTTTCAGAAAATGGTACTCTCTTGGTTCATCAAGCAAGCGTGTCGAATAATTGATTATACCGTACAGAATACGATTCATCCAGTTTTTGTTGCAGTATGACCTATAGCGTGCTGACGATCGGTTCGGTCTGACTGACAGGTCAAATCCTAATATCTTCGAGACGTGAAAATTTAAAACAAAAAAGTCGTGGAGCCATGAAGATGTCTCACTATCTGAAAACATTCCTGCTGTTTGCAACAGTTAGTGCCCTTCACTTCCACTCAATTGCTGCACTAGGGAGCCCACCCAACATCGTTGTCATCATGGCAGATGACCTCGGGCTTGGTGACATAAGCTTTCATGTTCGGTCAATTCAGCACAAAGTACCCGTCGTTGAAACTCCAGCGCTCGATGAACTTGCTTCTCATTCACTTTGGTTTACCGACGGCCATTCGGCTACGGCCCTCTGCGCTCCTACTCGCTACGCCGTCATGAGTGGGAACAACAACTACCGTTCATACGCACCGTGGGGCGTGTGGAGCACATTTGGTGAATCTGCTTTCAAACCTGACCATGCCACACTAGGAACCGTTGTTCGTGACGCTGGCTACCATACAGGATTCATCGGGAAATGGCACTTAGGTGGTGACTTTTATATTCCTGGGAGTACCACTTTTTATCGTGGACCAAAAAATGGTGATCTTACTGGCAAAGTAGATATGACACAGTTTGTCTCGGGCGGGCCGAGAGATTGTGGATTTGAATATGATTTTACCACACCATGCGGAATTCAGGGTCCAATTTATTTGCTTTATGAAAATCAGGCATGGAGCCCAATAGCTGACAACTCACAAATTATTTTTCTCAACGAGGACACTGCAGTTCACCCAAAAGATATAAGTGATAAGGGCCCCGGTTTAGGCGATTCGCAATGGGACTCCCGTGAGATCGGCCAGCGACTCTCAGAAAAAGCGGTTGACTTCATAACGCATGCTGCAACAGACAACAAACCCTTTTTCCTGTACTACTGCTCACCAATGGTTCACCTACCACATTGCCCCCCTGATGTTTTTGATGGAAAAAAAATAAAGGGACAAACGCCAACTAGCCACCTCGACATGCTTCTTGACCTGGACATGCAACTGAAACGAATTGTCAATGCTCTTAAAGACACGGATCAGTACGAGAATACGCTACTGATTGTCACCTCAGATAACGGTGGTCTCGCTGATCAACTAGCGGAAAAGGAAGGGCACCAATCAAATGGTGGTTGGAAAGGCAACAAGAACTCTCCACTTGAAGGAGGCCATCGAATTCCGTTCTTCGCAGTATGGCCAGGCCGAATTACTCCCGGTATTACGGAAGAACTTGCAAGCAATCAGGATATTCTTGCAACACTTGCAGCCTTGGTTGGCACACGCATTCCCAACAATCAGGCAATGGACTCAAACAACCTATTACCGCTGCTTACAGGAGACGGAACGTTCCGGAAAAGAGACATCTTTCTTCAACAAGCCGGTTCGCAGTGCGAGGTCATGATTCGAAAAACACCTTACAAAATGATCATGCAAAGTGACCAGAAGCGTACCCACTTCACACCTACAAAACTGTTTGACCTTAGAGCCGACCCGCACGAAGACATAAACCTTCTCGAACAACCGAAGTATCGGCCTATAGCGCAGGCACTCTTATCAGAATATAAAAATATTGTTGAGTCGAAATGCTCAACAATTCCAGGCCACTTATAAAGACTCTGCATAGTACGTTTTCTCGCACACAGGCAAGCCCTCTCGGCATGAGGTGAGACTTGAAGCCACGAACAGCTAGGCATCTTTTCGAAAAATAGTGTTGTCGTCATACTGAATGAATCTTTTCCATCCATCACTTTAGAGATCCAGATCATGAGCAATACTTTCCTTCGAATCACAATGTTGTGCACCGCATGTTGCATCTGCCTTTTAACCTGCCCTTCGAATATCAAAGCAGAAATTTATGAAGTCCGTAGCTACATTCTAAGTGACGACAGTGACGAAGATTCGGTGGACGAGTATTTGTCACATGCTCTCATCCCTGCTTTCAAGCGTCATGGCATTGGACCCGTTGGTGCTTTCACAAATGCTCCGAATGATGAGGCTGGGGTAAAAACCATATTCGTGATCATTCCTCACAAAGACCCCTTGGCAATGTTGCAGGATCGTGAAGTCATTCAATCCGACCAGCAATACCAAGGTGACGCAGCCGCATTTTTCGAGCATGGCAATCGAGACAAAAGCTACCAACGGATATCGAGTGAACTTTTAGTTGCCATGCAGTGTTGGCCTAAAGTGAAAGTTCCTCCTGGAGTCACCACAGACACGAACCGTGTGTATGAACTACGAACATACGAAAGTGCTCATGAAAAACTGGGGCAACTTAAGGTAGATATGTTCAATAACGGTGAGGTACCAATTTTTCTTGACTGTGGAATCACTCCGATTTTTATCGGACAATCTGTGATTGGCCCGTACACCCCGAACCTTACCTATCTGACAATGTACCCCAACGAGGAATCACGGCTTCAGGCTTGGAAATCGTTCCGAGAACATCCCGCCTGGAAAGTGCTTAGTAAAGTAGAAAAGTACAAAGGAACGGTCAGTAAAATTCACAAGTATATTCTTGTGCCGAAAGCTTATTCAGAAATGTAGCAAAATAAGCCAAATTTAGTCTGGCCGTATCAATCGGCTTTGTCGGGTTTGGTAAGTGTGTCCAAAAGTTTTTGCTCTTCTTCGAAGACTTTAAGAAAAGGACTATAGATGGTTTCATCAGAAGACCAGCGTTTTGGCGCTGGATCAGGCTTCTCAAGCTTTCCGGAGGGATAGTCTCGTCCACGTATGCTTTCATCAATTGACTGAGAAAACTGTGCATACTCCCGCATCAACTTCTGGAAGATGGCTGGCTCTTCCTGAGCAATACTTTTGGACTCTGTCGGATCGGCTACAAGATTGAACAACTCCTGAGATTCTTTCACCCTTTTCCCCTGTTTCGTATTCTTGGATGTGTTTAAGACAACCAACTTGTACTGCCCATTAATCCAAGCACCACCACCATTCCAACGGAAACCCATCGGCTTCTTGCGTTCACTCGCCTCACCATCAAAGAGCTGGCACAAACTGATACCGTCATGTACCGGCAACATGGCTTCTTCTGGAAGCCCAACAACGTCGAGAATCGTTGGAAATATATCGACTGCACCGGCCTGAAACCGTGAGACTTTTGGCTCAATTCGTGACGGCCATTCAACAATTGACGGAACACGCAAACCACCCTCGTAAAGTGTTCCCTTTGAACCACGTAACGGAACCATACCATCAATCGATTCATTCAGTTGACCAACCGTTGGCTGAAAATCTTTATTTGGCAAGCCCCCATTATCTGATGAAAACCAAAGCAATGTATTGTCTGCAATACCAAGCTCTTGAAGTCCACTACGCAGTGCACCGATGCTTCTGTCCATTGCTACAAGTTCACCATAGTGTCGCTGTGCCTGAAATGACAAATGGGGGAACTGCTGACTATCTGCTTCCAGAGACGCCCACGGCGAATGTGGTGTTCCGAACCAGATAACCGTAAATGTAAGTGCGTCAGAGTTCTTATTGATTTGTTCTTTCAAAAAATGGAGTGCCTCCTTCACAACTACTTCGGAAGAGTCGCCTCTCTTCTTTTCAAATTCACCAGCTGGTTTTCCGCGTCGCCCCATGAGTGGATGCATATCGAAAAAATTTGTAACTGAAAGCCAATGACCAAATCCAAAGGCATCGGGGC
>JBDOMQ010000067.1:0-5224 GCA_039831725.1 Pirellulales bacterium | reverse complement strand
GTGCAGGGATGCCGAGACGGTCGTAGAGATTTCCGAGAATACCTCCAGTGATACAGGCTAGAGCAACAATCAGAACCGTGTCATTTCGTAGACGAAGCCATGACACAGTAAAAAGAATGGCAATGAGTGCGGCGACCGAGACGGTAATAAAGAACCACCCCATGCCCTGGCCGAGCCCAAACAGGGCCCCTTCATTCAGGCTTGTGCGGTACCAGAGCATGTTCTGGATAACAGTCCACCCTGGGCTGGTACCAGGCATACCAAGAGTTTTGAAAGCGATGGCTTTTGTACTGAGGTCGGCTGCTGTTGTCAGCGTTACAATCGCGATGAAGACCACCCATGTCATGACATTCGCCCGCTTTTCGCAGGGCGAGGGGTCGGTCGGTATAGGTCCCTTTGCAGGCTGTTTGGTCACGGCATGTGTCGATCTACAAATATATGGAAAGCCGGTTTGTACGAGTTTCCTATCTGGGAAGTCGAGGCTGAAAACTACTGTTTTTTTCAAGAATCTCAGCACAGCGAATGCATGTAGAAGCATAGGGTAATGCTTCGAGGCGTTTCTTTGGGATGATGCCATCACATTCAACGCATGTGCCGAATGTTTTTTGCCGAATCCGAGTAAGAGCATCTTCTACTGATTGAAGGGTCTCCTCCTCGTTTGCCATGAGAGAGAGCGTAAATTCCTGTTCGAATGCATCTGAGCCAATGTCAGTCAAATGGACAGGCATGGTCGATGAATGCCCGACGGGTTCATCGGTATTGGTGCCGAGTGCGGCATCAGCCATCGTGTTGACATCACCCCGAAGCCGACTTCGTAGTTGTTCGAGTACCTTTCGGTACGCCCGCATATCAGCGACCTTCATCATGTTCTGCTCCCTTTTTGAACGACATTCGAGCCGTCTGACCCTGTGGTTGGGGAGTAATTCCCAAGACACGCACAAGCTAATGATCAATACAAAAGAGTCAACACCAGCACCGAACCCCTCTGGCGAGCGGGTTTCTGCTGGTGTTTTATCCCATGTCAGGCTATGTTCTTTAAGTACCTATATCTTACGGTCGAGAGTTCTCGCACGGTGGAAATGTAGTCAACTTCTGAGATTTCCATTAAGTGTCGGAATTCCGTTCGGAGCAGTCGGCTGAGTTTGAGTCGGACGCCCCGAATAGCCGAGAATAGACAAGGTAGGGCATTCGTATCAGCCCTTTCATCTGGAGACGATAACTTTGGCTGTTGCTGCCCGTACCGATCTCGCATTCCAGCAATGTATCGCCCCGGCGTGTGGTGCGACGTTTTCCATAGACGAAGTGCTTACTAGTTGTCCTTTGTGTGGAAACCTTCTTGATGTGACCTATGACTGGGACCGCTTGCCTGCACCCCGCTCCTTTGAAGTTTTTGAGCGAAAGTGGATGCGGCGGAGTGACCCATTAGCATTGAGTGGTGTTTGGAGGTTCCACGAATTGCTTCCCTTTGCTCCACGTGAGTCTGTTGTGACAATTGGCGAGGGTCAGACCCTACTCTCGGTCTCTGATGGTGTTGGCCGATACGTAGGCATGAACGCTGGGCAACTTCATCTGCAATATGAAGGCCTTAATCCGTCAGGGTCATTCAAAGATAATGGCATGTCGGCGGCGTTTTCGCACGCCCGTATGATTGGCGCAACCCGTGCAGCGTGTGCCTCGACAGGAAACACAAGTGCGTCACTAGCTGTCTACTGTGCTGTAACCCGACTCATGCGAGGCATTATCTTTATTGGCTCGGGAAAAATTTCCTACGGAAAATTATCACAAGCACTCGACTATGGTGCCCTCACAATTCAGATCGCTGGCGACTTTGACGATGCGATGGCGCGTGTCAAGGAAGTTGCGAACAAGATGGGTATTTACCTCGTGAACTCGGTGAATCCATTCCGGCTTGAGGGTCAGAAGACGATTATGTTTCGGGTACTTGAGTCACTCAATTGGGAGGTGCCTGACTGGATTGTTGTCCCGGGGGGCAATTTGGGGAACTCAAGTTCCTTCGGAAAAGCATTTGCTGAATTACGCCATCTTGGTTTGATTGATCGAATTCCTCGGCTGGCAGTCATTAATGCAGCCGGCGCTAATACGCTGTATGAACTCTTTCATAATCGCGGGCTGCGGTGGAATGGTGGGCAGGCGGATCTGGCGCCTGTGTGCCATTATTACGATGAGTTGGACCGGGATGAAAAGCGAGCAGATACCCTCGCGAGTGCGATTGAGATTAATCGTCCAGTGAATTTAAATAAGTGCCTGCGGGCGCTGGAGGTTTGTGACGGTGTGGTGCGTGAGGTGTCGGAGCAGGAGATTCTTGATGCCAAAGCACAGGTTGGTGCAGGTGGGCTCGGCTGTGAGCCCGCAAGTGCAGCGAGTGTTGCCGGTGCAAGAAAACTTGTGAATGAGGGTGTCATTGGTCGAGATGATCGTGTGGTCTGTATCCTCACCGGACATCAGTTAAAAGACCCTAACGCCACGGTTGCGTACCACACAACGGATCAGAAACTATTCAATGAGGTACTTGGTAGCCGGGGTGTCAGCAGAGCGAGTTATGCCAACCGTGCTGTAAGCGTGGGTAATCGCTTTGATGAGATTGTCCAGGCAATCGATCTGTACAGCTAATCTGCGTGTTCTATGAGCAATCACTAGCAGTCTTTGGGCGTCGATGTAGGATGTCACCTATGACGAACACTCAATCTTGGAAACTTGTTGTGCATGGAGCGGCTGGCCGAATGGGTCAGCGAATTGTCGCTTGTGCAGTTGCTGAGCCGGAACAATGGGATTTGGTTGCAGCGATCGACCGAGTAGGTCATCCTCGGCTTGGGGAGGATGCAGGTCAGGTCGCCGGCGCTGGTAATATTGGGGTGGTTCTAAGTACATCATGGGAAGTGCCGGCAGACGTCGTCATCGACTTTTCTTTGCCAGGGGCTCTCCGCGGAATTGCCGAAGCGTGTGTTCAAAGAAGTGTGCCCCTTGTTGTCGCGACAACCGGACTTGATCCGGATGATGAAGCTGCAATTACTGAAGCGGCAAAGTCGGTGCCAGTGTTGATCTCTCCGAGCATGAGTCTGGCTGTCAATATTGCCATGGATCTTGTGGGTCGTGCGGGTAGGTTGTTGCAAGGTGTTGGCAGTCGTGCTGATGTCGAGATTATTGAATGCCATCATCACCACAAGGAAGATGCACCGAGTGGAACGGCGCTAAAGTTTGGACGGATCGTCAAGGACGCGATGGGCCAGTCAATTGAAACACATGGGCGCGAGGGTCGACCGGGCGCTCGTCCTGAAGAAGAGGTCGGTTACCATGCGGTGCGGTCAGGTGATAATCCGGGGGAGCACACGATTCTCTTTGGCCTTGAGGGAGAGAGTCTTTCTGTCAATGTTCGGGCAACGAATAGAGACTCCTATGCACGCGGTGCACTTGCTGCCGCTGCGTTTCTAGTTGGCAAACCAGCCGGCAGATATGACATGAACGACGTGCTGGGTATTACCTCGGCATAAGAACGTCTGTGAAAAACGCAGGAATTAAGCGAGAGTTGATTCCTGTCCAGTATTCCGAATCGGTTACCTGGTGAGAGAGCCGTGTTCACTTTTCTTTGGCACGCGAAAGAAGCCACCATCCAAGAATCAATTGAATCAGAAGGATGACGAGGCCTGCCCTGGGTATACCCGAGGCCATGTATGTCCAGCCAAATATAAGACTCGCAATGAATCCAGTCAGTTTTGTGCCAACCTGCATGATTCCGAAGGTTGCAGCATGATGGCCCGGCGGCGCTGCAACGGCAAGCATGGCACGGAGGACGCTTTGTATTCCGCCAAGCACCAGAGCTAACAAGACGGCCATCGCGTAGAGTTGTGGAACGGAACCAACCCCCCAGGCTAAACCGAGAACCAGTGACCATCCGATCAGACAGATGTTCGCTGCCGCGTGCCGGCTCCAGACTCCTGATAACCAGCCAACCAGAATCGCTCCGGGAAGAGCTATAAACTGAACGAGAAGTACCAGTTGAACAAGTTGAGGTGGCTCTAGCTCGAATGTCTCCAAGGCTACATTTGAAAATTGAGGGATCGCAGTCTGGACCACACCTAGAATGGTGACGACGCCAAGCATCAACCAACCTAGCTGTGGGATACTGTGACTTATCTGATTTTTTAAAAAAATTGTTTTAAGAAACTGGATGAGTTCTGTTGTGCTCGTCCCGCTATGGTTTGGCGATGAAGCGGTGGTCATGCGGACACACGCAGTAGGTAATGAAAAAATTAGCCACCAGAGCCCCATGATTGCGAAAGATCCACGCAGTGCTCCAGCTGCTGAAAGTCCGAAGGATTCTCGTGCTGTAATCAAGCTTGTGGCGAGAATAAGTGCAATTGCTCCGCCCCCATATCCTGCAGCGAAGCCGATCGACGACAGGGTGTCGGCAGTACGTCCTTGGGCCAGTTTTGGGAGGAGGCTAGCTGTGAAAATTGAGGCCATATCAAACGATACCGTTGCAACAATAATGGAGACAATGATCCCAACTTGTGATGTCGCTGGTAACAGAGCAAGCGTAATGCATGCCGCTGCACCGAGCATGGAACTTATAACAACGGCTCGTTGGTGAATGTGGCGTCGGTCAACCCACGCTGATAAGAATGGCGACACGAGTGCGGAGAAGAGCATTGTTGCTGCGAGGGTCCATGCCCACAGAACGCCCCCTGGAATGCCCCAGCCGCCAGTAGCGAAAACAATTTTGTTGAAATAGGCAACAAGTAGTGTTATCGAAATCGTTGAGAACCCACTTGCTGCCCAGTCAAGGAATATCCAGGCCAAGATAGAGGCACGAGATTTTCGCTGCGGTGAGTGGAAAGAATTTGTAGTGATACGTCACCCGGCAAACGAGATGATGTCAGTCCAGATAGGTGTTCATGAGAACTACTGTTAGATTAGACGGCACGGTCTCGGTTTGGTTCAACAGGGAAATATTCTCTGCATGAAAGATTTGCACAGTAGTTCGGTTCAGTCGTGGATTACAATAGGGTGGAAAGGCCATGGTGCCGGTTTGGCATGTGGATGTGTTATGCAAACGACTGTTCAAATACTGAGAGGTGGTCTTCAGAGTTGCTGTGTCGCGGTTCTATGTGGCAGCCTGCAGGGTGCGGAGCCAGTAGCTGCGAAGCAGCCCGCCGGAATTAGCAGACCGGTGGCGACGGCCGTGCTTAGGGCATTACCGTTTCTC
>JBDOMQ010000262.1:0-5236 GCA_039831725.1 Pirellulales bacterium | reverse complement strand
GGACGTTCCACGAATCCGAAAAATCACTGTCGTCGCAAGGCAATACACGCTTTTCGAGAACGCTGAAAAGTCTCGGACGGCGCTGTGAAATTGTGTCGCCAGCCTTCGCGTAATCGATCCATTTCATTGTCGGCTGGACTTGGTTGCGAGGAGCGGACGTAAGTAATGGAATTTGACGCTCTGTGACTCGGGTCTCCTGGAAGCCAATGGCGTAGTTTCCGTCTGGTGAGTAGTGGAATTTTTCTAGGAAGGGGTCGTCCTGATGACCATTCGTCGTGATCTGGTTGTCCTGTTCTGTATTGTGTAGCCAGACGTTATGGTTCCGAATAAAGAGTTTTTTCTGGCCAGGCTTCTTCTTTTGTTCCTCTCTAGCGAGAACTTTACGAAAGCCTTCCATGGCACGCTGCTGAGAGTTTGTGTCAAGCGTTGCCGTGCAGTTCCATGCTGAAGCACTGAAAATTCCAGCTAGTTTGTTTGGGCTGAAGTCAACCACCCACTGATGGCCGTCAAATGTGGAGATCGAGCGACGCTTCCCGGCAGCGACGATTCCAAAGTGTTTGAGTTTTCCGTCATGCTGTACCCAGAAAATCCGGACGGCACGATCAAAGGTATTTTTGAATGTGAGCACGACGGGAATTTGTTGTCCGCCGCTCTTGGACCAACTGCCAAGGGCTGGGAGTCGAGAAAGGTCTTCGTAGTGTCCTGATTTTTTCGCTTCCTTCAGCGTCATGATTTCAGCAGATGTGCCATCAAGAATACCGAAACTTTTCTGGCCAGCTTTAGTGCGCTCAAAAAGCAAGCCATGATCACACCATTTGTAATTAAAAGTCGAGGCCTTAAGAGCATCAGGAAAACTGGTTCGTATTCGGTCTGCTCTCTTATAGTCCTCAGCGGTTCCCTGCGCAAAGATGACAGCACATTGCCCAAGGAGAAGGAAAGTGGAAGTGAACCAGAGTGTATGCCGTACCATTGGGCAAATCTCCATTGCAAATAAAACTCTACGATAACATTATTGTAAGCAAGCGTTATTTAAGGCTTGGTTTCGCCCTGCTCACTAGCGACACAGTGCTTTTCGGAAACAGGGTTCACCGAATCTCCACCCGATGTGGTTGCCAATAGTCCGCTAAACTGACTTTAGCACATGACAAATAAAAAGATGGATGTTCGCTGTAGGTGGCCCGCAGGGTTCCTAGTCAGATAGCTGCGGTTGCAAGAGTGTTGATCGCTTGCTGTCGCTCGTGGTGATAGTTCATTGAAAACGCCAATGACTGTCCGGCGCGAGCGATGTCCCGACATCGCTGTTGGTGGTCGAGGCACCAACGTATTCTTGTCTCAAAGTCAGAAAGGTCAGATGCTACAGGTACAAAATGAACCCAAGGCTTCAGGCGGTCGTAATACCACTGCCGAAAGTTAAGTGGGCTCGCAACTTTCAGTACGCAGCAGCCAAACAACAGTCGAATAAAAAAGTTTGTAAAAGCATTCGCGTGCCCATCGATATCAATCGCAAACTGCTTATTAAGCCAAGAGTTTCCAGGGACTCGATCGCCAAGAACACGTGCTTTGCGTAAACGTTCTGCTGCTAGATTGTCTTGGTGAGGAATCCTTGTTATTTCACAGTCCACCGGTAACGCAGGATCGACACGTTGAAGTTGTTGGCTTAATAAGCAAAGCCGTACTCTTTGAAGAAGCTTTTCATCCTGCCAATCCATATGGGATGTGGTGTAGAGGCCAGATCCACTTGCTGTGCCTCGCCAGACAATGTCTGGTTTTCGTTTTGACCAGTCAGGTCCTTGAGTCGCCAGTTGCCGTTGCTTTGCATAACCAGTGGAGTAGATAAATCCTCGGTCGGGAACAAGTAGTGATCGCGAATGTGTTGAGCAGAAGCCAGCAATACGCCCATCGTCCTGCACCCAGTCTCCAAGGTCTGCTCTCCAGATTCCTTGAGGAATAGTATTCGCACTTAGAAGATCAACGAAGACACCAATTCTACGCCAGACTGTAGAGAACCCACCCTTTGACTTTGCCCATTTCTCGTCCATCTCAATTTCGAGTCGACCGCGAGAATTCTTTGAAATATCAATCAAGGTTACTGTGGTCGAATCAGATTCACGTAACCTAATAGGCACGCGTGATAAATGTTGGCGGGTATAGGATGCGGCTCGAAACTCTAATGCTCGATGCTTCAATGAAGCAAAGCTTTTGTGTAGCCAATTTGATGTTGAATGGGAGAACTGCATGTTTATTCATTCAGTACATCGGTAAATTTTGGAGGAGATGAGATGCCTTGAGAGGGCACAAAGTATTGCCTGAACCACCCATCCCCCACCCTTTCTTATCGAACAGATATGTTCAAAAGATGAGTAAAGTTCTTGGTTGCTGTATGGCCTATATTTTTAGGTAGAAATCTCAACTGAGGGAAAGTGAGCAATGGCTCGTCTAAAAGCAATATTTTTGGCAGGCGATAAGAAGAGAGCATAATGGCCATTCGCGGGTCGCGGTCACCTATGACTCTGGTCCGCAATGGTTGAGAAAAGAGGTCGATTTTGAATTTCGCGAGATGTCCCTTTTTTGTACGAAGTCCATGAAAGACAAGTTTGTGGAAGAACGTAAGGCTTATCTCCAACTCCACACATGCGTGATCCTCTGGGGCTTTACTGCGATTTTAGGACGGCTTATTTCCCTTTCCGCGATGCAACTCGTGTGCTGGAGAATGGCTCTTGTTGCAGTCGTTCTGCTAGCGATGCGTAGAACGTGGGTTGGCATAGCCGTTATGCCACTACGCTCTGTTTTTGTATTTACGGTAATAGGATTACTTGTTGCATCGCACTGGGTGGCTTTCTATACATCCATCAAAATTTCAAATGCATCTGTTGCTGTAGCCTGCCTTGGTCTGGGATCCATATTTGCAGCGATCATCGAGCCGATTGTCATGCAAAGACCCCATGATCGCCTCGAACTTCTCCTTGGCCTGCTTGCGGTACCTGGTGTCGTGCTCATTGTTGGCGGAGTGCCATTGGAAATGCGGCTTGGTATAGCCGTTGGTGTGGTTGCCGCATTACTGAGTGCTATTTTTACCACGCTAAATAAAAGATGTACTTCCAAGGGCGATCCATTTGCCATCACGTGTATCGAGATGTCTGCTGGTGCCATTGTGCTCGGTGTGCCGGCTGCCCTCAGTGGCTTCACCATGCCGACCCAGATGGATGCCATCTGGCTTTTGGTGTTAGCCGTAGCGTGTACATTGCTTCCTTTTGTGATGTGGATTCAATCACTCAAGTACGTGAGTGCATTCAGCACACTTCTTATACTGAACTTGGAGCCGGTGTATACGGTTCTACTAGCTGCGGTTCTGTTTCAGGAATATGAGGAACTCACTCCTCTTTTCTATGGTGGCACTGCAATCATTTTACTTGCAGTGGTATTGCAGCCACAACTGAGACGACTCGCCCATTTCAGGACGGCGGGATGACGTGTCAAAGCAACGGTAGCGGCTCCATAAGAAACATTCATAAGGGACATGAGGTATGATGGACCATTGTTTCATAAAAATCTTGTAGATCAGTTGGGATTGAATGGTGCTGAGTAGTTATTTAGGAGTTGGTGATCGTAGAATCATCGGTATCAAAAGTGTTCCAGTACTTTGCACAATCTTTTTCTTCTGTAGGAGTCTCTGTGAAATGAACGGTGGCGTGCGGGTGATTGCTTTCCTTCTGTTCGTGGCAGTGCTTTGTGGCGTCAAGAGTAATGCTGCTTCACCCAATATTCTTTTAATTTGTGTGGATGATTTGCGGCCAGAACTCGGGTGTTTTGGTGCTGATTACATTCAGTCACCTCACATAGATAAACTCGCGTCTCAGGGGCGTGTTTTTCGTAGTCATTACGTGCAGGCCCCTACATGCGGAGCCTCCCGGTATACGCTTCTAACCGGGCGATATGGTGGTGCTGGTAATAATGCAATATTTCAGCGTGCAGCAAAATTACACGATCAGCCGGAGGCTGTTCCGGCCTCAATGCCTGCATGGTTTCGAAGCCACGGGTACACAACAGTTTCTGTCGGAAAAGTGTCTCATCACCCGGGTGGACTTGGAGGCAAAGACTGGAATGATTCAACCGAACTAGAAATGCCAGAGTCGTGGGATCGTTTTCTTCTGCCTGCAGGAGAATGGCAGCACCCTCGTGGATGGATGCATGGCCTTGCTAATGGTGAAATTAGGAGTGATGCCAAAGACATGGATGTTTTTCAGTCTGTTGATGGACCGGACTCAATATATCCAGATGGCATCTCAGTTAGCGAAGGTGTCCGTCAGCTCACTGAACTTGCAGCTGCAGAAAAACCATTCTTTCTCGCGATTGGAATCCTTCGGCCCCACCTGCCGTTCGGTGCTCCGGCAAAGTATCTCAGACCATATAACGCTACGACGCTGCCACCCATTCCCCATCCTGAAAAGCCTCACTGGCAGACAACATGGCATAAGTCTGGTGAGTTCATGAAATACAATCGTTGGGAACGAGATCCTAATAAGGATTCTGACTTTGCAGCTGAAGTCAGGAAGCATTACGCAGCCTGTGTGAGTTACGCAGACGCTTCTGTTGGGAAAATTATGAGAGCACTGAAGGCAAGTGGCGCTGAGAACAATACTGTTGTTGTGTTGTGGGGTGATCATGGCTGGCATCTTGGTGAGCATGCAGTGTGGGGGAAGCACACTCTTTTTGAAGAGTCACTTCGGTCTCCGTTAATTATTTCAAAGCCAGAAATAACAATGCCCGGTGAAGCGACTGATGCAGTGGTGGAAACGCTTGATGTCTTTCCGACGTTATGTGAACTCGCAGAAGTTTCCGTACCGGGTTTCGTTCAAGGAAAATCGCTAGTGCCGTTTTTTGAATCACCAGATAAAATTGGACATGCAGCAATTGCATACTCAGGCAAGCGGCAGACCATTCGAACGCAACGATATCGACTCATTGATCATATGAATGGGTATGTGGAACTGTATGATCACGCTGGTCTGGCGGAGACTGAAAATGTTGCCGAATCTAATCCCGATGTTGTGCAAAAATTGAAAAGGCAGCTTCGGAATAGGCTTGGCGGTACTTGAATAGGAATCAAGAGCCCTTTTGGGAAGCGGGCTGTTGTGTCGAAGGAAATCGGAAACTAGCCTCGTTGTGATTTCGAACGAAACCGCCGGCGCTCACCACCGGATAGTGTCTTACTGAATTTGGCTTCGTGCTTGGTGAT
>JBDOMQ010000413.1:4298-5269 GCA_039831725.1 Pirellulales bacterium | reverse complement strand
AAAAAATATTCAATGATGATTCAATCGGCGTGTGCGCTACATGTGTACGTGTCCCAGTAGCCGATGCCCATAGTGAAAGCCTGATCATAGAGACCGAGAAGCCTCTCTCGCCAGAGGAAGCAGCTGATCTTTTGTCTCGATTTCCTGGTATTACTGTCAACGATAACCTTTCTGAATCTACCTACCCCATGCCACGTAATGCAGGAGGCCGTGACGATGTCTTCGTTGGTCGTATTCGACGTGATCCCTCGGGCCAAAATTCACTTGCAATGTGGTGTGTTTCGGACAACCTGCGAAAAGGGGCTGCAACAAATGCAGTCCAAATAGCTGAACACCTTGCACGAGAAATGACGGAATGAGCCGAACACTGCAACTCCGGCTTGCTTACAATGGTGAACGATTCAGTGGATGGCAAATCCAACCCGACCAAAGAACGGTTCAGGGGGCCCTCAGTGATGCCATTCAGAATATCTGTGGTGAAACCATCATACCAAAAGGCAGTAGCCGTACCGACGCCGGTGTTCATGCCGTAGATCAGGTCGCGAGTTTCACAACATCAAGCACCTATACACCGGACGTGTGGCGACGAGCACTCAATGCTCATCTCCCAAAGGACGTTGTGGTGCTTCGGTCAAGTGAGGTCCACCCTTCGTTTAACCCTACTACTGACGCAGTAACAAAACGATATCGCTATCGCATTCATGACGGAGAGGTCCGGCCCGTACTTGCTCGGCCATTTGTCTGGCAGTGGAATTCTCGTCTAGACGTTTCAGCCATGCAGAAAGCTTCGACTCTCCTAATTGGCGAGCATGACTTCAGCAGTTTCGAAAACCCATCTTCCCCTCGTGCTTCAAAAGTACGCAAAATCAACGACTTGACCATTCAAAGGCATGCTGGAGGAGAATGCTCATCCGATTCTGAAATCTGGATTGAGATCGAAGGAAACGGTTTCCTCTATAATATGGTGAGAA
>JBDOMQ010000413.1:0-4288 GCA_039831725.1 Pirellulales bacterium | reverse complement strand
CGGAGGCATGGGTCGGCGATGTACTTGCCGACCGACAACGAACATCCGCAGGCCCAACTGCACCAGCGCAAGGCCTTCTGCTTTTACAAATCAACCTTAAACCACAAACAATAGTTGCGGCTCGTAATGGCTCGTCCTCCTGAACAACTCGGTTCCCTTAGACTTGTTCGTCAACTTGGCGTCGGTCGTAAATGTCAAATCTGGGAGGCCTCAGATGAGAGCCAAACCAAACGCGTTGCAGTAAAACTTGTATCCCCAGAGTCGGCAACTGACAAAGACATCAGACAACTCCTTAAGCACGAACTTACCGTGAGTCGATCGCTTAACCATTCAGGGATTATCCGTATAGAACGATATTCGACAACTGGCCGACTACCACACCTTGTCATGGAATTATTCCGTCATCCAAATTTAAAAATGCGTCTTACTGCTGGTCCAGAATCAATTGCTGATCAAGCACAGTCAATCGCACAAAAAGTGGCTGACGCAATTGGTCATCTTCACGCAAATCGTTGGGTCCATCGTGACCTCAAGCCTGAAAACATCCTTGTTGACGATTCAGGTAATGTGAAAGTCATTGACCTTGCTCTTGCTTCACGACCACCGGGGATCCTTGCTCAATTGATACCAACTAAGAGGACCGTTCAAGGATCACCAAGCTACATGTCACCAGAACAGATCCGAGGAAGTCGTGTCGGATATGCGGGAGATATCTACTCGTTCGGTTGCCTTCTGTACGAATTAGTTACCGGGCAGGCTCCATTCACTGGATCAACTCAACAGGAACTCCTCAGTAAGCAACTGTACGCAACACCGCCATTCGCATCAGCAACTAATACTTGCGTCACACAACAACTCGACCGATTTATTCGTGAACTTCTCGCAAAACGACCGAAGGAAAGGCCTTCTTCTATGGCCGAAGTTGCGGCGCATCTTGGTAACACACCATTCCTGACTCCAAAGGCTCGGGCTGCGGCATCCAAGAAAGCCGATTGACGGCAGTTCGGTCTGCCGGCGACAATACACAAGTTCTTTTTTTACACCAGGGATACCAATATGGCCCGCGGACTCCATCGTTTGCCTTTAGAAAAACCTATTTATGAACTCGAGGACAAGATTGCGGACCTCGAAACAGCACCACTTGGACAGCAGTCTCAAGAAGAGGTTCAACAACTTCGTCGAGAATGTGCTGATCTCCAGAAACAAATCTTTGGCAATCTTGACCCATGGCAGACCGTCGAAGTTGCACGCCATCCAAACCGACCCAAAACGAGCGACTACTTGAATCTTGTTTTTGATGAATTTGTCGAACTGCATGGCGACAAAGCTTTTGGGGATGACCCAGCCATGCTCACAGGGTTTGCAAAAATCGATCGCCACAAAGTCTTGGTCATAGGTCATCAGAAAGGAAAAACCCTCGCCGAGAAACAGGCCTGCCACTTTGGCTGCGCTCATCCCGAAGGGTATCGGAAAGCGATGGGAAAAATGCGGTTAGCCGCGAAGTACGGCCTGCCAGTGATCTGCCTCATCGATACACCTGGGGCCTATCCGGGCGTCGGCGCTGAGGAGCGTGGACAAGCGCAAGTGATCGCCGAAAGTATGTTTCTAATGGCTTCACTGAAGGTGCCGATTATTTGTGTTGTAATTGGTGAAGGGGGGTCTGGGGGAGCGCTCGGAATCGGGGTCGGGGATCGTGTAGCGATTCTTGAACATGCGTATTACAGCGTAATTAGCCCAGAGGGATGTGCTGGCATTCTCTGGAAAAGCGCTGAATTCAAAGCCGATGCTGCTCGGGCACTGAGGATGCGAGCGTGGGACCTCAAAGAGTTCGGCGTGATCGATAAGGTCATTGATGAACCTCGAGGTGGCGCTCATCGTGACCCACGCTTAATGGCAGCTCGACTCAAGACATTCCTTGAGCGGACACTAAAGGAATTAGTAAGCCTGCCAATTGAAAAACTTGTCGAGAATCGTTACGACAAATTTCGCCGCATGGGTGCGTTTCTGGAAGACTGAATCGTCACGAAGATCATGGAACGAAGCAGGGGGCAGTTTACGAAAAGAAGAGGATATCCCTGCTATTTCCACCCCTTCTCCAACGTCCGATAATGTCTGTTATGTCCGGTTCTCACCTTATTTTATAGTGCACATCGTACTTTGCGGAACCACTCTTCCCTGCGTGCACTCGCACTACGGCCGAATAGGAAGCGGAGTCTGCGTACCGACAGGAAACCGCTGCGGTACATGTGCTGGCGGCAGCTGATTCAACCCACCGGCCGGCACCGATGCGTTGCTGCCACCAAATGCAGACTGCTGATTCAGATAACGACCAGCGGCCTGTGCATTTACTCCTGAAGAACTCGTTGGAGCCATCCACGCCGCAGCTGATTCCACTGAGGATGGTATTTGGGCCCCCTTCTTGGATGACTGCTCTGTTTCAACGCCAGCCCAAGCGGCAACTGAGGTTACTCCTTCCAGCACACTCTGCCACGACGGGCCTTCGTTCTGACCTGATTTACCCGCTACACCACTCCCCGGAGAGCTTGCACCACCAGCATCAAATTGCTGACGAAACTGCTGCAGAAATGGATCTACCGTCTCATGAATATCTGCCGGCAGGAATTGATCTGCCTCACCAATGAGCTTTGCGACAATCTGACCACTCTGACTACCTGTTATTTCACCCCGGTACGCTGGCATCATTGTAACTGCGAAAAACGTTACAACCACGCAAATGAGAGCGCCTTTCGCCAAACCAAACAGCAAGCCCAACTGGTGATCAAAAGCAGAAAGATGAACTGCGTTTATCAATGAAGACACGAACCCGAATACAATCCACACAACTAGGGATGTGCCCACATAGAGAGCAAGCATTGCCAAAAGCCTGTTCCACGGCGGCGGTTGACCAATAAAAGAAGAAAGTTCCCCACTAAAACGGAGCGAAACGTAAGAACTCAGACAGATTCCAGCAATCCATGCGATCTGCCAGACAATTCCCTTGAAATAGCCGAGGACTCCCGCAGTAGCCAGAAGCCCAAGCATCACCATGTCATAGCTATCAATCGCCACGCGATATCTCCTTGCTCTACCTCTTTGACAACACACGTCCGGAAACCGATTCAATCGAGACTGTAGGGGCTCTTGCAGGACTCAAACAGTCCAGTTTCGATGATAAACCGACACGCCAGCACTGCCTGCGCAGACCCCCTGTGCCTCCTAGGCTTCCTCTTTTGTGCAATCCTGGTCGCTTTATTCTCAAAATTCCTGCCTTACGGGTCAGGCAGAATAAACCATGTCGGTAGTGCAGGGGGAGCAAAAGAAAAGCCTCTCTGTATGAAGCACCAAATAAGCCGAAGTTCATATAAAGACGTTGTTTTGCGGCGCCCTGTGCGCTTAGTGGTCGAGGGAACGATTACCAACAACGGCGGAAATTGCTGCAGTTTGGAGCAGTTTCAACAGAGCAACGCCTCTCGAGGAGGGATTCGCAGCGTGCCGGGATTCCGTGAGCATATCACCGGTTCAACGATCGTTGGGATCGGCTACGGGACAGCCGCTTGGTATGTCGGTGAGATTCCTCCGCTGACATGTCTTCTTGGGGCTGGCTTGTGTTCCGTTGCAGGCATGCTCCCTGATTTGGATAGCGGACCAGGAATTCCTCTTAAAGAAAGTGTTGCCTTTGCCGCTGCTGTTGTGCCCGTGATGCTGTTACCTCGAATTCAGCAAATCAGTATGCCGTCGGAGGCTCTCATTCTCGTATGTGCCGGGATCTATCTGGTGATTCGATTCGGCGTTACATATCTTCTGAAGCAATTTGCTGTCCACCGAGGAATGTTCCACAGCATACCGGCGGCAGCCATCGCAGGACTCACCGCATTTCTCATTTTTGCATCTGAAGAGCCAATGCGTAGATATTTTGTTGCCAGTGCAGTTGTCCTTGGATTCCTGACTCATCTGATTCTGGATGAAATCTGGTCTGTAAAACTCGGCATGTTCGGACCAAAGATAAAAAAGTCATTTGGAACGGCAGTGAAGTTTCTTGGCAACGAGGCATGGGCCAATATTGTGACATACCTCCTTCTCATCATTCTCGGTGCTTTAGCTGTAAGTGATGCGGCTGTTAATGAAAACCTTTCAGTCGTCCGCCAGCAGATGGAGCAAGCTGCCCGCCAGTACCCTACATACCCCACGACACAACCAATCTATCGTCGATAACGTTGGTGATCAGCGGATTTCTTCAGAGAAAATAAATAGCCATCCTCTTGATCGATTCCTTACCGCGAGGGATCAT
>JBDOMQ010000022.1:0-5269 GCA_039831725.1 Pirellulales bacterium | reverse complement strand
CTTTGGCTGATGCCGATGAAGACGGTCGTGAAAAACTTCAGGAACGCATTCGGCGAAAATGGCTACCTTGGGTCATCATTGCTATAACGCTTCTCCTTGTGAGTGGATTGACGAACTTCCTTCTCTTCAACAGCACTGTTAAATCGCAAGGGTGGGGTGAAGGTGAGTGGATGAAGCAAACAAGTTACCATGCAATATTTGGCGTAAAATTCCTTCTTGCATTAGTCGTTTTCTATTTTGCAAGCGGGCTCGTTGGCCGAGGAACTGGTACGGCTTGGATACGGACTAGCCGTGCTCGCTGGCTTGGGGTAACACTTGGGCTTGCCGTTGCGATCATCATGTTGTCCGGATGGCTTAGAAACCTGCATACAGGACCAAACCAAGCCTCTGGCCCAGTTCTCGGCGTACCGCTCAATATTGAGTCTGCTCCGAACGATGCCGTTGAGCCAGATCGTTACCAAGGCCCAGAAGCAGGATCTGCCTTCCGTGAGCAGGCCACTACAGACATTCCTTATAACTCAACCGACACAACGGGGCTGGATAAATAATTTGTTGACTTTGCCAGTCAGGCTAATTTCATGGATAAGAAAACAAAAAAACGACTCGATGTTCTCCAGCAGAAAATCACAAAACTCCAACGACTGCTCGCTGCCGAAAAAGAACAGCCTGACGATCCGGCAGAAATTCCACGAATTGAAGCAGAGCTAGCCAAGGCGCATGCAGAAATGTCATCACTGAAAAGTGATTGACCACATATTTAATTTTTGGCAGCTTCATCGCTTATGAACATCCGCAGCCTACTCGGCCCATTACTTAATTTTGGAGGGACTTCCAAAGTTCATGTGTGGCAGCGATTCGAACCGATTGGTGAAGGTATTGCAGGGACTATGTCCCGATTCTATAAGGTGCGCGACAGAGAAACTGGTAACACCGTAGGGCTGAAACTTCCAAACATGGCTAAGGTGGCTCCGATAGAAGCTCGGTTTAAAGGATTAAACAAACCAACCGAAGGTGAAATTGGCCAACTCATTGCCGGTGACCATGTCGTCACTACCCATGAGCATGGAAAAACGCACGACGGCGGACAATTCATCGTCCAGGACTTTCTGGACGGCACCCTCATTCACTTTCGTTTGAAGCGAGGAGAGCCACTTTCACTCGATCATCGAATCGATATGATTCGACAAACAGCACAAGGTGTCGCAGTAGTCCATGAAGCTGGCTTTGTTCATCGTGATATCTGTCCAAGAAATCTGATGATGAGCTCTGGGGGCACGATTACGCTGTTTGATTTTGGTCTTTCTGTCCCGAATAAGCCGGTGTTCCTCCGACCTGGAAACCGAACGGGGACACCGAACTATATGGCTCCGGAAGTTATTCGACGGCGGCAATCAGACCATCGACTCGATATCTTTTCGTTCGGTGTCACTGCTTATGAAATTTGTAGTGGAAAGCTACCGTGGCCTGGCGGAGACGCTCGTGCGGCTTTGGCTCACGACACACCAGCCCCAGATATTCGAGAACTGAACAATGAAATCCCAGATCGTTTAGCTGAAGCCATAATGGACTGCCTCAGGGCTGATCCTGATAATCGGCATGATACAATGGACGCTTTTCTGCGGAAAATTGCACGTTTGAAATAGAGAATGGGGCTTGAAGGACCCAAGACGTGATTTACACTATCATTTTGATCGTATTCACGAGTTGAATTCATTCGAGCACTTCCACCAAAAATATAATTTCAATCGCTGAGGAATCTCCGCCATGACAATGAATAAAAGCCTCCGAGTCCGAAAAGGTGGTGGTGGTAGCCGAGGAGTATTGAGCCGAGCAGAGCGAATCACGAAACTCAAAGAACTGGAAAAGTGGGAAGAGGGCCAGAGCCCACTTGGTCTCCCCAAAGTCCGTGTCCAGAAGATCTCGATGAAGAAAAAGAAAAAAGCCAAGGATGACTCAGACACGGCTGAAAGCACATAGCATTTAGTCCAAACAAGCGTTTATTTGTTTCGATGTCGCTTAGTTTCTATAGCGTGGGCTGCAGCGATTTGTCCCGACTCGATGACCTGAGGAATCCCTACACCTTCATAAGCACTACCTGCTAATCCAAACGACTGCAGTTTTGATTCAGCTAGCCTAATCTTTTTCATTCTTTCAACATGCCCGATGTTGTACTGCGGCATGGATTTGTGCCATCTATCTACTCGAACAATCGATGGGCTGCCGTGTAGGCCTATTGTCGCTCGAAGATCAAGAAGAACTTTTTCAACGACTTCTTCATCAGTGAGATCAGCAACACCCATATCGAGCGCTCCTCCTATAAATGTCCGAATAAGTACGGCACCAGGTGGTGCTCTGCCAGGAAATTTACTACTCGAAAAACTAGCAGCTAGAATTCGTTTTCCTGCAACTTTTGGAACGATCATTCCTGCGGCTCGTAAAGAGTGAGATACGTCTTGCTGGTCAAATCCAAGTGAAACAACGGCAGCGCCTGCAAATTCAATCATCCTCAGTTCAGCTGACAAGTTTGGAGACACCGTCGAAATTATTGACGCAGCTATTGAGGCTGGTACTCCAAGCACAACTCCATCGGCTCGAATGCCTTGATTCTGAAGGACAACGTGCCATTGGCTACCATCATGCTGCAGGGAACTCACGTGATCCCGAACCACCAGAACACCAGCATTCCGAAGCCTCGACTCCAGTGCTTTGATTAGTGTCTGCATACCTTGTTTAAAAGATAGAAATTGTCCGTAACGAGCTCCGCTCGCATCAGACGAACCTTTTGCCTGAGCGGCTCTCTTTTTTTCACCTTTCGTAAGGCTCCCCCAGTCCCGTTCCATTTTGAGGAATTCTGGGCACGCCGCTGCCATGCTCAGTCTGCTTGGATCAGCCGTCCAAATACCTGAAACCAGTGGCTGAACTAATTTATCGAAGGCTTCTCGCCCAAGCCTTCGAACAGCAAAAGACTCAAGACTTTCATCAGCATCGTAATGCGACAACTGAGGAATAAATCGTTCACCAGCAACCCGCAAACGCCCAAAGACAGAAAGAATGTTAGATCGTAAAACTGGAATGATTCGCCCAGGAGCAAGCAGCCTGAATCCTGGGGGTACGGGAAGAAGAACACCGCTCTTACCACCTTTCTGTGAGCTCCATATAAGCGCTCTCCTAGCTTCTGGATTTATGCTGATGAGATCCTTCGTAATTCCGAGTCGCTCGACTAACTCAATTCCTTCAGGACGTACAGAAAGAAAACTATCTGCTGAACGTTCTATGAGCCATTCTCCTTGACTCACCGTTTCAATTACACCTCCTAGTCGGTCTGTCGATTCAATAATGGTTATTTTCGGAGGGGTTTCTTGCCGGAGGAGCCATTCCGCTGCGGAGAGACCTGCAAGTCCTCCACCGACAATGACAATATGTTGTTTGTTTTTTGATTGATTAACCATTCATTTAACATCGACAGGACTATGTGATTCATCAGAACATCCCATTTACTGTAGCCTCTTCTTATTGAATTGGGGAATAACCGCAACGTCCTATCTTTCCTAACCTATCGAATGAAGCTACAAGGAGGCACCTTACACGTTTCGACTTGTTTTTGGTCTGGACTCAGTTTCCTGCGACTTCTAGTGTTCGACCAGCTTTTGTGACAGTGGCATTCTTGTAGTGTTTGCCAACGTGACTTCGGAGGCCTCAAATCGTGATTGTGATGCAACGCTTCAGCCAACACATTATTTCAGCGACTTTTTTCATCACTTGTGCAACTGCTTCTCTTTATTCTGAAGCCGCAGAGCGAACATCTGGTCCGTCGATGCAATTACCGTCTTGGGTAGAATCAATCGGCCAACCATCTGAAAAAAAGATAGCTGAGACAGCACCTGAAGAGGCAATTGTCCCTGTTGTTCAGCCCTCAACTGTTCAGCCATCAACCAGAAGAAATCCGTCTTCTGATTCGTACAGTAAACAAACAAGTAGATTATCAGAGACGGCACAAGCAACGATTGCCGACGAAAAGCCGACACCCCAGAGCAAACCCAGTTTATCAGAACGTGCTGCCCGGCTCTTTGACCCAGAAGTCATAAAAACAGCCTGGAATGATCTCCTGCCAAAACCAAGTGAGAAAAAAAGCTCGACCGATCCAGAAAAGATAACACAGAAAGATAAGGCATCTTCTCTTGGTCCAGAAACAAGCGTACTCAAGAAAGGTGATTCGGCTGACACACCCACATGGCAACGACCGCTAGCAGCTGCAAGAAGTCTTCTGCAGGCACCGCCAAATGTAAATGAAACATCAGCGATTGAAACTACTGGAACCTCGGCTAACAAACCGAAACCCATTGCATCTACTCCTGACGAAGTCGCTCCAACTGCACCATTGAACGCACCCATTGCAGAGGCTCCTGATGAAACACCTACCCTTGCAATTGACCCAGCCAGCTTTCGGGGAGCCTATCCCGGCAAGACAACTCGTGCTGATATCGATAGTGAGTGGGGGCCCGGAGAGGCAATTCCTCGTGATGATGGAACCGAGTGTTTCTTCTGGGAAATTGACCCCTTCGAACGAGTTGCTGTCACGTTTCGAGATGGGATTGTAACAGCGATCCAGATCAAGTTAGCAAAACCTGTACCTTCCTCTGAACTCGCAAAACAACTTGAAATTGCTGATCTCAGGACTGTGGCCATTCTTGATGATGAAGGCGCAGCCATTGGCCAGGTTTTTCCAGAGCGAGGCGTCATGTTCAGCCTCGAAACAGGAACGAATTCCGCAACAGCCGTATTACTTGAATCACTCGACGCCGATTCATTTGTTTTGCGTGCGGAAAGCGAGATGAAGTCCTCCGCAGCCTATGCTGTTGCAGACTTGGAATATGCGATTGAAATTGATCCCTCTCATTTGCGGGCCCACCGTCTCCTACTTGCACTTATGTGCGACGAAGGCCGCTGGCAGACGGCTCTTCAATTAGCCGAGAAGGCAGAAGAACTTGGACCTGGAGATGCTTGGACTGGTCTGAAGCGAGCCGAAGTTCTACTCAAACTTGATCGTCCAGAAGACGCACAAGTTGCGATCGATGAACTCATCGAGCGACCAAACGTTTCATCTCTTTTGGCATCACAGGCCGGGCGACTACGAGGGCGAATAGAGCTCAGTAAAACCACACCAGATTATGAACAAACTGTTGACTTATTCACTGAAGCTATTCGAAAAGCGACTCCCCTCGCAGCAAGTCGATCTGAGAACGTTCGGTCTGTCGCACAGCAAGTTCTT
>JBDOMQ010000030.1:0-5298 GCA_039831725.1 Pirellulales bacterium | reverse complement strand
GGGACAGCAGGCTCTGTCACTGTTGGGCGGCAGTCAAGAAGATCACAGATTCGTTGAGCGCTTGCAGCTGCTCGTTGTGTTGCAGGAACCATGCGCACCATGGATTCAACCTTGCCATAGAATCGTGATATGTAGGCCAGAAAAGCGGTTAATGTCCCAACAGTGACAGAGTTGTTGAAAACTAACCACACGCCGCTTGCCCAAATGACAAGAACCCCAAATTCACTGAATAGTGTGACAAGCGGGCCGAAGTAACTCCAGGTAATGTTGACATGGTCATTTGCTTCAAGGACACGATGATTGGCACGTCTGAAACGACTGATCTCTCGTTTTTCTTGTGCAAACGCTTTTACAACACGGATGCCCGGAATCGTATCAGCTAGAGCACTCGTCATATCGGCCCAGGCAATACGACTACGAGAAAATCCTTGGTGTAATCTGCCTCGGACACAGTAGACAAGCCAAATGACAAAGGGAAACGGTACAAGAGTCATCACGGCAAGTAGTGGAGAAATGGTAAACAGCACAATAGCGGTGAATACCACGAGGAGAAGATTTGAGAAAAAATCGATGAGACTAATCGATACATAATTATTCAGCCGCTCAGTATCACTTCCAATTCTTGAAATGAGATCGCCGGTTCGGCGGGTGGCAAAAAAGTCGAGTGATAGTGACTGGACATGAGCATAGGTGCGAATCCGCATGTCTGCGGTGATGCGCTCACTGACCCAGGCAAGTATCCATGTCCGTCCCCATCCAAGAGAAGAAGCAAGAATGGCTGCTGCAGCGAGACCGGCAAGGTACGGCACCGCGGTTCCAATAGCCACATGCTCTCCAGATTGTTGTGGTATGAGTACCTTATCAACAAGTGGCATTGTGAGATATGGAGGTACGAGGCTAGCAAACGTAGTAGCAAGTGCGAGTGCGGTGCCAATCCCGATAACTCGCCAATATGGACCGGCAAAGCTGAGTACCCGAATAAGTGCAGCGAATGATCCTGTCTTTATCTTTTTTGATGCATTGAGAGAAGGACTTTCTCGTTTTGTTTTAAGTTCCGCTAATGATTTATTACTTGAGAATAAACCGTTGCGTGCTGTTTCAAAACCGGCTATCAGGCGTTCAACGTCGGGTGTAATTCCAGCACTAAATTTCCAACACGTAATCACTTTTTGGCCTGCACGCAGTTCAATTTGGCCAATCGTAGGGCGATTTGTCAGAGTCAGTTGAAAATTCTTTTGTAGTGGCCAGGAATGTTGCGCGTGTCTTTTACATTCATCAATAACGTGTTGAGTGGTGGGTGGGCGACCTTTTCCTGAGTACAGGGCCACCGTAGAAACTGCTAGCCAGCTTGAACCAAACCGCGCCTGATCATCGAGATTGATATGACAGCATGCCAGCAGAATCTCTGATGGTTCGGAGGCGGTATTATCAAAGGGTTCAGCGGATGGCATATTTAATCGCATTGCAGATGCTGTAACACACTTTGCTGAAAGCTTAGGAAGTTGCTGCCCAGTCTTGTATAGAAATTACACACAATGGCGATCCAACGTGTGAAAAACCTACCGACTGAGATGACTTAAATCGAGAAAGTATGATTAAAATGGGATTCGAGGCAATTCTGAAGAGTGCAGAAATGAGGTAAGGAAAGCAATTTTGAGTCATCGCCAGCTGTTTTTTAAGATGCAACCGTGCGCATTTGCTTATTTTTGGCACACAGTATGCACGGCAGCGTATTCTAGAAGTTGGTCGAATGACAGCGATTTTTCAGTGCCTTCTTTTCCAAACTGTGGCCATTTGGATTTGGCGTCTGGCAAAATGCTCGAAAGTACAGGCGAAAAGATGAATATTGAAGGAATAAAACTTGGATTTGGAATAGCTTAACAGTATGGTAACACGATTCTGCCAAGCTAAAGCGTGATAGAACGATTTGGTGACATACATGACCTATAGGGTTTCCGACCTCCGCACCACGGACTTCGAAGCTTCTGAGTCAAAGTGAGCGTTTTACTGTGAGTTTGTTCGGCTGTAAATCAAGCAAGTTCTCGACAACCAATTCCCTTTGATCAACTGAATAACCAAAATCCTAATTTGAATAACCCAAGCTCTGCCCCGATTCATTTTCAAGAATTCTCTGTTGGTGCCTTCCGCCTATGAATATTGACAAAATAAAAGTGCTTCGAGGTCCTAACCAGTGGGCCCGGTTTCCGGTTCTTGAAGTTCGTGTTGATCTTAAATGGCTCGAAGAATATCCCTCACATACGCTTCCGGGTTTCAATGAACGAGTGATGAATTGGTTGCCGACAATGATCGAGCATCGTTGCTCGATTGGTGAGCGTGGTGGTTTTTTTGAACGATTACGAACAGGCACCTGGATGGGGCATGTTCTCGAACATGTAACGCTCGAACTTCAATCACTTGCTGGTACAGAAGTCGGGTATGGTAGAGCACACGAAACAAAAAAAATTGGTGTCTATAATGTCATCATTGAATATAAGGAAGAAGATTTTGCAGTTCATTGCTTGCATGCAGCACACGCACTTCTTGTTGCTGCGATAGAGGGAAGCCATTTTGACGTCGGGCAAACAATAGAAAACTTACGGGAGAAGTTGCTCCTCGAGCAACTTGGTCCAAGTACCAGGTCAATCGTGGAAGCTGCACGCCGTCGAGGCATACCTGTACGTAGACTGAGTGAGGGGTCACTTGTTCGACTTGGAATTGGTTCCAAGCAGCGTCGAATTATTGCGGCTGAGACTGACAAGACATCAGCTGTCAGTGAGATGATTGCGCAAGACAAGGAGTTGACTCGAGGCTTGCTCGAAGAGGCTGGGATTCCAGTTGCAAAAGGAAAGCCCATTTTCTCGGCTGAAGAAGCTTGGCGAGTGGCGACAGAAATCGGTTTGCCAGTTGTCATTAAGCCTCGTTGTGGCAATCAGGGTCGAGGTGTTTCAGTTGGATTGACAACTCAGGATGAAGTTTCTGAAGCATTTAGCGTGGCACTTTCAGAAGAGGAGGAGATTGTCGTTGAGCGTTGTCTGGCTGGCGATGATTATCGGCTGTTAGTTATTGGCAATGAACTTATTGCGGCGGCACGTCGTTGCGCTCCTTGTATCACAGGCGATGGTAGCTCAACGATTGAAAAGCTTGTTCAAAAAGAAAATATGAATCCTTGTCGTTGCGACGACCATGCAGGGTCACTTTCTCTGTTATCTCTCGATTCCGCTGCCGAGGTTGCCCTGCGAGAACAAGGATTTTCAAAGAATTCTATTCCGAATGATGGGCAGATTGTCCTTCTTCGTCGGAATGCAAATCTTAGTACAGGAGGCACAGCTGAGGATGTCACGGATCTGATTCATCCAGACACAATACGGCTTGCAATTGATGCGGTGCGAGTTGTTGGGCTTGATATTGCAGGCGTCGACATTATGGCAACACGCATCGATCAGCCTCTGAGTGCCCAGCATGGAGGCATTGTAGAAATTAATGCATGTCCAGGCCTTCGGATGCATTTAGAGCCAACGGTTGGAGAATCTCGGGATGTTGGCTCGGCGATCATTAGTACGCTTTTCGCACCAGGCGAAGATGGCCGGATTCCTGTGGCGGCAGTGACTGGTACGAATGGAAAAACAACGGTTACCCGTCTATTGGCTCATGTAGCCTCAACAGGGGGAGCTACGGTTGGTATTGCCTGTACGGAAGGCGTTTGGGTGGGCGACAGACAACTTGATTCGGGTGATTGTAGCGGCCCAGCAAGTGCACGACGAATATTAGCGCAACCAAATGTAACGACGGCTGTACTTGAAACAGCAAGAGGAGGAATTCTCCGTGAAGGGTGTGGGTTTGATGCCTGTGATGTAGCCGTTGTCACTAATATTGCCTCCGGTGACCACCTTGGTCTACACGAAATAGACACCCCAGAACAACTTGCCTGGGTGAAAGGTGCAATTGTTGCCGCAGTGCGTTCAAGCGGCGCAGCTGTTCTCAATGCAGCAGATCCGCTGGTTGTCGATATGAAGAAATGGTGTCAGGGGCGAGTGATTTATTTTTCCCTGAATCCAGAATTTCCTGTACTCGCAGAACATTTGGCTTCCGGAGGTCTTGGTGCAACCATCCGTGACGGATGGATTGTACTGTGCGACGGACCGCGTGAAACTCGATTAGCCAGTTTAGAAAAAGTTCCCTTGGTTCATCAGGGCTTGGTTTCCTTCCAAGTCGAAAATGCACTTGCTGCTGCTGCCGCTGCATGGAGCATGGGCGTTCCGCTTGAATTGGTGCGACTCGGACTTGAAAGCTTTTCAAGTGGTGCACTCGGTAGTCCCGGGCGATTCAATATGCTTGAGTTAGATGGAGCCACCGTGGTTGTTGACTACGGACATAACGTGCCATCTTTAGAGCAGGTCTGTTTAACGCTCGAAAAGCTTCCTCATACTCAAAGAATTGCGGTGTATTCTGCCGCAGGGGATCGTCGAAATGAAGATCTCCTACGACAAGGTGAACTTTTGGGGAAAACATTTGATCGCATTGTCATCTATGAAGATGCCTACCGTAGAGGCCGCAGCCCCGGAGAGATAACACGACTCATTGCCGAAGGTATCGTGCGAACAAAACAGACAAAGCGTCGTGCCATAGTCGAGTCTGGAGGTGATTGGGAAACCTCAGCCGCAACGGTGCTCGATGCGGTGAAGCCTGGCGACCTTGTGTTACTTCAGCCGGATACGATCGAACAAACAATGCCGTGGTTAATGAAGCGGTACGGCAATCGGCTTCGTGGAATCGGTTTTGATCAAATAGCAAATGTTCAATCAGTCGATTCAAATGAATTACCTCTGGATCCAGATCACAAAAAAGACAGATCATCAGATCGGTGAGGCAATGTGCTTTAACCAGTCGTCATTTAAGTCCAGTTTTGCGATCGAGTGCTCCACGTACACCAAGTTGCTCTGGATGACGTGCAATTTTGTCGGTAAACACCCGAACATCATCAATAATTGGTCGTAAGTCTTGTGTGAGGCGATTGACGTTGTTTGCGGCTTGGGCAAGGTCATTGTAAACCTCCGGATCACGTACCAATTTGCCAAGCGTTCCTTGTGACTCGTTGAGGGCTTGGGTAAAAGTGGCTGCTTGAACGAGGACTGTGTCAAGGCGATTAATGGCACGGTCTATGCCTTGTACCATTGATGCGCCTCGTTCGCCGAGGGGTTTTGAAAAGCCCTCCAGATTTCTGAGGTTACGATCAGCAGTATCAATAGTTGCACTAATACCCCCAACAGACTTTCGCAGATCAACAAGAACATCAGGCAA
>JBDOMQ010000242.1:2393-5313 GCA_039831725.1 Pirellulales bacterium | reverse complement strand
GCAACAACTCCGATACCTGCCTGGCAGACGAACCACCATCGAGTATCATTTGGTCGCCATGATGCGTACACCACTCGTCCATCACCTAGCCACAGACCAACGACAAAAAGTGTCAGGATAACGGACATATACACCGCACCTTTTTTGGTGCGGCCCTGATAAAGATGCCCCAGACCCGGAACCAGCCACGCGAGAAATGCAGCAAATTCTGGCTGTTTCAGATCGATCGCTGAACCATCATCAGGAGAGACTGCAACAATTCGCCGGGGTGATGACGGCTGCATGGAATGTGAAACACGTTTTGCCACAAATAAATTCCGCTACGAACAAGACGAAGTTCTTAATTGTTGTGCATCTTAGCCAAATGACAACAGACTTCAGTAGCTGCCGCAAATATCCCTAATTTATTCAAATAATTTGCGGACAGCCCGAACACGTCCCCCTGGCCGCCCTGACCCGACATCATGGGCACTATCAGTTCTGATGATTGAATCATGTGGTGGATTCACAGGGTACAGCTCTCGCCAGACTCGTTCGACCGTCGAAGAATCAACATGTGAAAGCCCATCTCCAGCTGCAGCGGCGAGGGACAGATGTGTTAAGCGGCTCACGAGCCGAGGAAGTCCTCCTGCAAAACGAGCAATGGTATCAGCTGTGGCAGATGGAATGATAGTTGGATCGCCACCGACTCGTGTTATTGCTGTCGATAAAAACGTATAAACATCATCAGTATCCCATGGATCAAGATGGACACGCATTGCAGCGTGATTTCGAAGTGCATGAGGAATATTTTCTACAGAAGATGCTGTTGCAGTCCCCACGACTGTTGTCCAACTAAACCGTGGTTCGGCACTGTTTATAAGACGCTCTATCCCTGCGACGGCATCAGCCGGAGCATGATCAATATCATCTACAAGAATGACCGTGGGCCGTTCCATAAGTCTATTTTCACGAAGCCTATTTTCTAATTTCTGCCAATCCGTTATCGACTCGCAACGACTTGCGTAATCCAATGGAAACCTCTCGAGGAGAAGTGGGAGCCATTCTCCTTCAGGCATACCACGTAATGAGAGCAAGACTGCCTCAGCACCCAAGCCGCTCGCGCGGCGGAGTTCCATTGTAGACAGATGGCTCTTTCCAACCCCCTCAGCACCAACCACGATTGCAAATCGTTGACGTTCTTGGCAGATCCACTCCAGGCGAGCGAGAGCCTCCTCCTGAGGCTTCCCGCAATAGAAAGAAGCCGGAGTAAGGGTTGCCTCGAAAGGATTCGCGGTAAAGTTCCAGTTGTCGCGTACCATAAGGGAAGGTTGTACGAACTTGACGCACCTGCGTCATGACGAATTGACACTTATTTTTATATTTTATTCATAGAGATTGTGTTTTATGAGCCACCGCTTCTTTCTTTCCCAAACTCCCACAGAGGACACCGCCCAACTTGAGGGCGACGAAGCTCGTCATCTTACTCGCGTTATGCGAGCAAAAACTGGTGATACTGTCGAATTATTTGACGGACGAGGCACATCATGGACTGCTACTGTCGAACGTATTCAACGCAATCACGTCGAACTGAGTCTTGATCAGAAGCAATCTGAAACGGTTTTTAATAAGCCGACAATCACGCTTGCCGTAGCACTACCAAAGGGTGATCGGCAGAAATGGCTTATTGAAAAAATCACAGAACTCGGCACAGACGCTCTTGTCCCTCTCACAACAACACGCTCGGTTGCCGAACCTACTGCTGCAGCAATAAGCCGACTCCAACGCGGAGTCATCGAGTCGTGCAAGCAATCAGGACGTAATCGACTTCTCGAAATTACCCCACCACAATCGTTGCGTAATCTCCTCACAACGTCATCTGCAAGTTTGCGCATCTTGGCATGTCCTGATGGAACACCGATGCAGTCAATTCTTTTGAAACCGATTGACAACATACTTATCGCCATCGGACCTGAAGGTGGATTCACCGATGAGGAGATCAAGACCGCGAACGCTGTTGGCTTCAAACAAATGTCTCTCTGTCAAAATATTCTACGCATTGAAACTGCTGCCATAGCCGCTGCAGTAATCGCCGGGCAATGCAAGCACACCTAATGTGAGTTGCCACTACCTGTGAAAACTCTCATACCTTTGTGACTTCTCCAACTGCGTTCCCCCCACGTACCTTGGGTAATGACTCTGGATATCGTCACAACTAAATACTGCGTACAAATCCATCATAGAGAACAAAAACGCCCAGGCGTCACCAGTAGAGGGCAATACCTGGGAAATGCTCGACGCAAGAGACTACACCAATGAGTTTGTCCACTTGCAATCATCAACTCATCGTTCAACCTAAAACTCACTAACAACTTCCCCACGACCACGAGAGCTCAAAGCACGATAAACATTAATATCGATGCTTTCAGTGATTGTTAGTACAGAACCGTCACAAAGCGTGAAGTTGGAAGTTCCTAGATGAGGTGCGACAACGCCGCGGTCGGGACCATAGTTAACTCCCGGATCAGTAGACTGCCGAGCACGGTTTGGTGCAAATTCAGTGTCGAACAACACCATATGTCCGTGATCATCGTCAGGCTCACCCTCATCGCGACAGGCAGCAGCCCACGCATTTTCAAAGATCAAGTGGCCGGACCCTGAAGTAATAAAATCGCCGTTTTCATCTTGGATTGGACCATTATGACGTTCACCAAGAGCGAGTGTTTTTGACAAGCCATCCGTGATATCACGAAATTTTATCTCACTGTTACGGTAAAAAACTCCCTGACACGGGTCGTAATTCTGGTTCGATTCTACCGATTCGGGGCCCGGTGTTGCATCGAGATTGACCCATTGACTCTGGGCTGGTTGTGGGTTGGTTGCTTGCCCTTCTGCCGGTCCCCAGTTCGCACAGTAGCTTGAGCCAGCATAGTAAGAAGGC
>JBDOMQ010000242.1:0-2383 GCA_039831725.1 Pirellulales bacterium | reverse complement strand
AAGGCGTAGGGGATGCTCCACCAGAGTCACGGGCGACCAGCATATTCGTAGAATACGAATCGGAAGGACAAAGGTATGTTGCAACAGATGTCTCACGCGCTGCTTTATTTACAGGCATAAAACAAGGAACATCAAGGTCAAAGGAATCATACAAGGCCGATTGTTCCATAACCGGCAAAATCTTTAAGCCCCACGCAAAGCCCAAATGATTCGCGGCATCATCCTCACCGGAGATATCGCTAGCCTGAGCGTCATAAGTCGCTCCACTCATATAGAGATAACCGGGCGGCAACACACGGTTGGACGATTCAAAGCTATGAAGCCCAACGCCAATTTGCTTGAGGTTATTTTTGCAAGAACTACGGCGAGCTGCCTCCCGAGCCTGTTGTACAGCAGGAAGAAGGAGGCCAACCAAGACACCGATGATTGCAATAACAACCAGTAGTTCTATTAATGTAAACGCTTTTTTTGGTCGATTTTTCATGGGATGCTCCAAATACATGAATGGATGTCTGTCCTAATGGTTATGACGCGTTTCCATGTGAACACACAAACGAGGGCGCACACAAAACGTAATTATGAAATCTCCACGAGCTGCAAGCGGATGAAAACCAGAAAACTGGCTTTCTATTGAAGCCACTCTGCAGCATGCGAGGGATGAAACACTTAAAAAGTGTTGACTGATACCGAGCGATACTCAGTACCAGTCGAATTAGCAGACAGATCGAGGTGGAGGAACCGGAGGAGCCGGTCTCTCGATACTAAACAGTGTTGCTATCCAGTCGTAGTTCCGTTGTCGTTTCAGCGAAGAAGCCACCACTCGTGTCGCGTGAGAAAGCGAAGATGGAATCTGAAACGTTACCACTGACCAATGAGATGATTGATGAGCATTGATCGATGTCTCGGATGTTTCAAAAATCGCAATAGAACCATCTCTTTCATTTCTGTGATGATCACCTGCTACAGCCCGACCAGCGAAATGCAGATGCTGGTGACCGTGTTGAGGCCCACAATGCGTGGCATGTTCACCATGGCTGTGGTCGCTGTGACTATGGTCCCCATGGCTATGGTCTTTGTGAAGATGAACATCAGATACAGACACCTGATGTTCATGCCGTATCCCTACTACCATGCTGGAAAAAATCAGTGAGAGCCCAAGAAAGACTGATGCTGCAGTTTTACAAATGTGAGTAAATCTTCTCATTTTTCGTCCTTAGTCTTCCCGCCAATAAAAATATGAAAAAACTCCCGACATTGCAAAGAAATACTCCACACTTTTGAAGAAAAATGGGAAAACAAGCCGGTAATTCAACCACTTTCAACAGCGATAAATGGCAACGACAGATGGATCGTTCTACTATCAAGAGTCCTCCATAGCTCGTGCAGATGCATCCCGTGCGGATGCCAGAACACGCAGGAGGACGTGGTATCGTTTTCTGCAAGCCCCTCATAGGCCTACGACTTCTCCCCCCGCTCTCGTTCCGAGTGCTTTAAATAATTGATATTCGATTTCCTCCAGAATGAAATGTGTTGATCCATCACACAGGAGAAATACAACGCCACCAACGTGACTACTACTAAAGTGCACAATATGATTTGTATGGTTTGGTGTCTTCCCTGACATCATTCCACTTTGTCCGACATGCCCAAGCACCAGTGAGCCTGGACCTTCTTTCATCATCGGCATCATCGCCATACCGGCATTTCGAGTGACTCCAGGAACGGCTGCATACCACGTACTGTTGGCAGCATAGGGTCCCTGATCAAAAAAATCATGGACGTGCTTGCGCTCGCCCACACAAATTGTTGTTGAGAGTCCGTCCCGAATGTCCCTGAATCGAATGTCGCTATTGCGAAAGAACACTCCGTTCCCCTGCCCTGCTTCAGTGGTCACATTATTCCAGCCAAGAATAGCTACGTAATTTGAAGTAGGGAGATCAACTGTTCCACTCCCATTATCTACTGAGAAAGACACCGGTGCTGAATCTGTTGGACAACGATAGCCCCCAAGGTTTGCCTCTGCTGCTTTAGCTTCATTTGATGTGCCGATAGCCTCACGTGTCTGATCGATCGAATCAAAGAGTGACGATTGCTCCATATACGGCAAAAGTACGAAGCCCCACGCATACCCTTTGGCTGTCTCACTTGCCGATGGAGCTGTGGACGCAACACCAGGAGAGATATAGCCCGATGGCAACTGACGGTTTGAATCATAATAACCGTGTATGGCGAGCCCGGTCTGCTTGAGGTTGTTGACGCAGGTCATTCGGCGAGCAGCCTCACGGGCCTGCTGAACTGCCGGCAGGAGAAGTCCCACCAATACACCGATAATGGCGATCACAACAAGCAGTTCAATGAGTGTAAAACCTCTATAACGATAACG
>JBDOMQ010000046.1:0-5339 GCA_039831725.1 Pirellulales bacterium | reverse complement strand
TAAGTTACTGCCCTTATGGAGCGGAGTAGTGGAGTGTGGGCCATGAGCGAGTAACATCGGATAATAAATAAGAAATGGCTTGCTTCTCTCTCTTTGAGCAAACTCAATCAAAAAGGAGTTGATGCTATCTGGACAGTAGGAAACGCGTTCACGCTTACCGTTCGTCATGAGCGAGCCGCCCCAATATCGCTCTTGGGCTTCAGGCTGATTGTCTGCCGTTCCCGTCCACACGCAATGTTCACCAAACCCCAGATGTTGGAGTGCGTATGGCTGATCTCCCAACCGGCTCATTTGCCAATTTCCGCCAATTGCTGTGGCATAGCCGTTATCTTGCAAGAACCTGGGAAAGGTAACCAATCTTTTCCAACGAAGACTTTCACCACCAGAGTGCGGACGGTTGTCAGGTTGAGTCGATTCATGTCGAAAGGGATACTGGCCAGTAAGGAGCGTGACCCGACTGAGCATGCCATGCGAAGCGCTCCACGCCGTTTCATATCGAACACCTTCCCTTGATAGCCGATCAATACTCGGCGTGTGGTGAGGTGATCCATAGCAACCCACCCAGTCACACCCCACATCATCAGCAAGTATAAGAACGATATTCGGAGGCTCTGCTGATAATACTGTTGTTGCAATTACACACACTGATAACACTGAAAAAATATTTATCATTTTGTCTGAAAGGCCTCACTCTCAGTAATCAAGTGAATGAGTTCACGAAATCTATAATCTTTTTTCTTCAGCGATACAATTATTTCTTCAACGTCATCGTGATCGGTAAAACTTAACCTACGACCCATTGCATAAATGAAAAGTTTTTCTGTAAGGCATCGAGCAAATTGCTCTGGGCGACGAAGAAGATAATCTTTTATGCCACGCACACCTAAGATTCTTGTGCCGTCTGGCAATTCACTCACTTCGTTAATGAGTGACTTCTTTGAATAGCGATCTCTCCATGCACCAACGTGGTCATAGTTTTCCAATGACAGTCCAAGCGGATCGATCTTGCGGTGACACTCGTAGCATGTTGGATTACTCCGGTGCTTTTCCATTAGCTCACGAATCGTCACAACGCCTCGTGTATCAGGCTCTATGGGCTCTATATCAGGTGGTGGTGCACTCGGTGGTGTTCCAAAAAGATTCTCAAGTACCCAGACACCTCTCACGACAGGCTGGGTCTCAATCCCGTTTGATGTCGCAGTCAAAATACTGCCGTGCCCCAGCAAACCACCTCGGTGAACATCTGCTCCAAGAGATACCTTTTGGAATACGTCTTGGCTGATACCAGGAACACCATAATGCCTTGCAAGTTGAGAATTCAAAAAAGTGTATTCTGAATCAATAAATTCGAGAATGCTCCGATTGTTGTGGAGCACATAATCAAAAAAGAGATGTGTCTCTTTTCGCATCGCTTCTTCAAGATTGTCTTCATAGTAAGTTCGGTTTTTCTCTGGATCAGGAGGCATATCACCGAGTTTTCGAAGGCGCAACCATTGTCCAGTAAAGTTTTGTGTTAATGCGGCTGATTTTTGATCTGAGAGCATACGGCTCACATGACTTCTTAATACATCCGGATCAAATAAACGTTTTGCGTCGGCATCTGCTCGCAACTTCTGATCGGGCATGGAACTCCAAAGAAAATAAGAGAGCCGAGTTGCCAATTCATGATGTGTCACCTGTCGGTTCGCACTATTTTTAGGATCCAACTCAGCAAGGTAGAGAAAATGTGGTGATGACAGAATTGCTCTAACACCATATTTGGCCGCACCCCAAATGTCACCATGATTCGCAAGATATCTATGAGCCAGGCTGAGATAGGGAGCAACTTCCTTTTCTTGGACCGGTCGACGAAAGGCCTCTGATGCAACACGGATCAGACATGCATCAAGATACTTTTTGTCGTATTGGCCATTTGTGGGCACAGGAAAAAATCGAGCAAATCCGGCCGGTGGCCATTGGTCGTAGAACGGTCCTTCGATCTCAATCGAATTCACGTGAAGTTCTGGTCCTGATCCAACATACATCTCAGGAGGATTACGAATTGGATAAAGCGCGTCCTTGTTATATTTCGGGAGGACCTTGCGCAGAATTCGTTTGAAGGATCCTGCTGGACCATTGGCCCAATGCACATGAAAAGTAAATCCTTTTTCGAGCCAGACTCTATGCTCAATCTCAAGAACCTCGTCATCAGGGATTTCATATTCTCCGATAATTCGATGAGCCGTCGCTCCAAGTTCACGTGAATCGATTGAAATTGATAAACGCATCGGTTCATCGGATTGGTACCGTAGATCTTCATCCCTGTAACGAGATTTTCGCCTCACCGCCGTAGCTGAGCAGCGGATAACATACTCTCCATCTACAGGAACTCCTCTTTTTTTGTCGAGCAGCGGTACGCCCAATGGCTGACGATATTTTATATACATTCGCCCAGCCTCCCTTCGGCCATCCTTATCCGCAGAGCCATAATCAAGAAGATCTTTTTGTTGGTTGGTCCCAACTCGATAATGAATCATGTCTGGCCGGTCACCTGGAACAATTGCTTTATTGACAACCTTGCGAGCCGCCTGGAGGTAATTCCTCAGGAGATAATCAGATGCCACAAGTCCTTCACCAACATTGTCGAACCCATCTGTTACATCATCCTCCGGGAATGTTTTTGTTGGATCAAAGTCAACCATCTTCAGCTGAAAGAGATCACGGATGGTGTTTCGATACTCAGATCGATTGAGACGACGCATGACAACCTTCCCAAAATCATCACGAGCTTCGGATCGAGCCTTGGCTAGCGATGCTGTCAGCAATGCCACAACTTGTCGCACTTCTTCATCGGACGGCTGTAATTCCTCTTCGGGAGGCATCGAAGACAAATTCAGTTGGTCGAGTATTTCTTGGAGTGATTCCAGTTCGATCAACTTATTAGAATCGCTCGTCAATGCATCGAAACGTCGGTCACCTTGTTGCTTCTTCTGTCCATGACACCGAAGACAATAGTCATGCAAGAATGACTGAAAGTTGACATCATCATATGGTGTGGCAAGCGTCAGGCTTGAACCAGCACCAACCACCATGAGAACGATAAAACGGATCATGTGAGTAAATGGTTAAGGTTCGATGAACTTGTCGCAAATGAGTCCTGCTGGATTCCGAATTGTTGCAGAATCGTCACAAAAAGATCTGACAGAGGACGTCCATCTCGACCGTGACGCTCAAAGCGATGATGGCTCCCTCCACGGAATCCACCCCCAGCAACCATAACCGGAAGATTTCGACTGGAATGCGAACTCGCATTGCCCATTCCGCTACCAAAAAGTACTACCGTTGAATCCAGCAGGGATTGTCCATCTTGATCTTGAGTATCTCGTAGTTTTGAGAGAAATCGAGAAAACTGCTCAGCATAAAAACGCTCGATAATCGCAAGTTCTTTGAGTAGGTCAGGCCGCTTTCCGTGATGAGTAAGTGAGTGATAGCCGAGCGTAATACCGTCAAACGGAAACAAACGATTCCCTCCTGGATGTCCGAAGCTAATGACGTTCGTAGAATTCGTTTGTAGTGCCAGCACCATCAGGTCATACATGACAGCGGTATTGTATGGATATGCAAGATCTACCAAGACATCACTGTCGTCATCACCACGAATGACCGCATCACTGACCTTTGGTTTGTTGATATCAAGCCAATCGGCCTTCCTCTTTAATTTTCGTTCAACCTCACGGACAGCAGTTAGAAACTGATCAAGTTTGTCTCTATCTGCTTTTGCTAACTTAACGCCCAAGCCCTTTGCATCTTCATACACTACATCGAGGATGCTGGCATCTTCCTCGAGATATTGGCGGGTCTGTTCCCTCAGTTTGGGGCTGTCACTTAAGAATAAGTTCATGAAAACTTTTCTAGGATCAGCCTCTGTTGGCAACTTGATGCCCGCTGGTGACCACGAAACGCCACTACCCCCGAGGAGGACTGTAGGAAACCGAGTGGACTGTCCTATTTTCTCACCGAGAAACTGGTCCAGTGTTTGTAAACGTTGAGGCCGATCCTTGGCCTTACTTACATCAACACCATTGAGAAATGTATTTGAACAACCGTGACCACCACCAACACCAGGGTGATCTAGATTTGTGAAAACGTTGAGATAATCTCGATGAGTGGCTAACGATTGCAGGAGTGCTGGGAATTCAAAATTCTGGCCAGTTTCGCGAGGAAAAAAACCTTCTGGATTCATCCCATACGCTGGCGAGACACAAACAAAACGTTTTGCTTTCGACAGTGAGACTACTGAGGCATCAGAACACAAGGAGTCAAACATGGGCAATGCAAGTGAAACTCCAAGCCCACGAAGGAAATGACGTCGGATGATTGCTTTCTTCATACGTTATTCCTTAAATATGAAAATAATTCTTTACGTGGAACTCATCCCCAAAATAGTTCCATAAGAAATAAATATACCCCATTCAGAAAACACACACGTATACATATGAATTTAAACGTGTGAACAAGTACTTTGATAACGCGGCCACATGTTGCGCTAGGAATCCTGAAGCCATCCTTTTTTCATTTTCTACAACATTTATAGAGTGTGTATGAAAGTCCTCGGCCAGTAGAAAATAGTAAGTGTTTCTCATTCATCTAGTGAGTTTATCCCAATAATAAAAATCTTAATATCAACATCTGTCTTATTGAACCGTTTTCTTTTTCTTCCGGCCTCTGTTCTTCGTGCAATAAGTGAAAGTTGACTTTACAGCTCTCACACATCCCTTCCGCTTTTGCTCCTCGTTTGATTTGCCCTACATCACCAGAGTAGTTCTCACCATACAGAAAAACTGTCGATCTAAACTCTCGCCTCCCCTCGCCCTGTGTTCTTCCTCATCATGAACGCAGCCATTAAAAAACTCCTGTTTGTGACTCCAGTCTTCTAATAACACTGTCGCATCCGTTCCCGTGAATTGCTCCGCATTCCAATGTTTCAGCAACTCATCCATGCTATCGAAGCCGTATGGCCTCCTATCTTTTGAATCAGCCAAACTGAACGACTGAGCATTGAGAAAGAGATGCATTCATGCATTATCTACACTCTTTTATGTGATTGATAACTCCTATTCTTTTTCCTCTCACTCCCCACCTCACATTCCTACTTCATTACATCAACAAAGCCAGTTAAATCTTTTGCTCTTTTATGCTTTGTTGCTCTCGCCTCAGCTTCAATTCTCACCATCCAGTAGCTTTCTTGTGGAGCAAAGCCTCTTCATACTCAAAGCCTCTTCATACTCTTTGTGGCTGAGAAATCATCCAGTGGTTGTTTCATTTCTGAAAACCGATTTTTACTCAGTTCATTTTGAATT
>JBDOMQ010000156.1:0-5362 GCA_039831725.1 Pirellulales bacterium | reverse complement strand
TAACCAGTCGTGTATATCAGCAAGCCTCTGCCGTGTCGCCAGAAGCACTCATGAAAGACCCAGAGAATATTCTCTTTGCTCGTACTTCACGCATTCGGTTGCCGGCAGAAATCGTTAGAGATATTGCACTTGATACCTCCGGTTTACTTGTGAAAAAAATTGGTGGCCCCAGCGTGCGGCCATGGATGCCGGATGGCGTTTGGGATGAAACAAGTAAATATGGAGACTTACGTGGGTACAAGCCTGCGACGAATGAAGACCGATATCGTCGCAGTATGTATACGATTTGGAAACGGACGGCCGGCCCACCGACGATGCTTCTGTTTGATGCGCCCAACAGGGAAACGTGTACAGTGAAGCGTTCGCGGACCAATACACCATTACAGGCACTTGCTCTGCTCAATGAAATCACCTTTGTCGAAGCAGCGCACGGCTTTGCTCAACGGATGCTAACAGAGGGTGGATCGGTTCCAGCAGATAGGATTAGCTTTGGCTTCCAATTAGCTCTTGGGCGAAAGCCATCGAAAGAAGAGTTGCAAACACTCAAAGATGGTCTTGCAGCTGATCGTAATTTTTTTCAGTCCGATATGCAGGCAGCAGAGCAGCTTTCTCAAGTTGGTGTTGTTCCTGCACCGACAGATATCCCTCTGCCTGATTACGCTGCCTACACGCTCGTTGCGAATGTGCTGTTGAACCTTGATGAATTCATAATGCGAGAATAAGACGTGAATACAGACCATCCAATTCAGATGCAGGATCAGATCAATCGCAGAGTCTTCCTCGGAGGAGCAGGGGGTGGGCTTGGTTTTGCTGCGCTCGCATCGTTGATAAAGCCGGTCGGTGCTTCAGAGACGATGGGTACGAGTCCACTGGTCGCTCCCCATTTTCCACCACAGGCGAAACGCATCATCTATCTGTTCCAGTCTGGGGCACCCTCGCAGATGGACTTATTCGATCCAAAACCACAGATGGAAAAGTATCGGGGTGAAGACTTGCCGGACTCAATCCGAAAGGGGCAGCGTCTGACGACAATGACCAGTGGTCAGAAAAGTTTTCCTGTAGCGCCGTCGATGTTTTCTTTTGCCCAGCATGGCGAGAGTGGCATGTGGTTTAGCGAACTTGTGCCCAATATGGCCCGCCATGCAGATCGGTGGTGCATGATTCGATCGATGCACACTGAACAGATTAACCACGATCCAGCGATTACATTTTTTCAGACAGGGCATCAATTGGCTGGTCGTCCAAGTATCGGAGCGTGGTTGAGTTATGGTCTTGGGAGCGAAAATGCAGATCTACCTGCGTACATAGTGCTGACAAGCTATGGTTCGGGTCGTCCGAATGACCAGCCACTCTATGATCGACTGTGGGGGGCAGGTTTTCTGCCGAATGAGCATCAAGGTGTTCGCTTTCGCAACACGGGTGATCCGGTGCTCTATCTCGCTGATCCTCCAGGTGTAAATCGTGAACTACGGCGGGCAACGCTTGATCGAATTGCTGCCATCAATGCCTCGCGAGCCGCGGTTATTGGTGATCCTGATATTGCAGCCCGCACGAGTCAGTATGAGATGGCCTTCCGTATGCAGGCGAGCGTACCAGAGATTACGGATTTTTCTGATGAGCCAAAGCATGTATTGGAGTCGTACGGGCCTGATGTGCACCGACACGGGAGCTACGCATTCAACTGTCTTCTGGCTCGGCGTCTATCAGAACGTGGTGTACGGTTTGTACAATGCTTTCACATGGGTTGGGATCATCATGGTGGACTGCCGAAGGCGATCAAGGGGCAGGTGAAAGATACCGACCAGGCAACCGGAGCGTTGCTGGATGATCTTGATCAACGTGGGCTCCTTGACGAGACGTTGATCGTCTGGGGTGGTGAATTTGGGCGAACCATCTATTCACAGGGAAACCTGACCGAAACAAATTATGGTCGTGACCATCATCCGCGGTGCTTCACCACACTCATGGCTGGTGCGGGTGTCAACGGTGGTCTGACATGGGGTGAAACGGATGATTACTCATACAATATTGTGACTCCTGATCAAAAAGTGCATGTTCATGATCTCAATGCAACGATTTTACACCTGATGGGTATCGACCATCTACGACTGACCTATCCCTATCAGGGACGTGATTTTCGACTGACCGACGTGCACGGCGAAGTAATACACGGTGTGTTGGGGTAAGCGGTGGGGGTCACCACATTGACTTCAATCCGGATTACTTTTTTCTAACTCGTCGTTTTTTTACAACTTTTCTCTTCACTTTCTTCTTTATTTTTTTCTTCGACTTTGGTTTTGTCTCAACATTTGCTTCATCATCTTTTGGTTTTTGATGGTCATGCTCTGAAACAATAATCACGTTGTCGCCAAGGTTGAGTTCTTCGGGTTCGTCCAAGGGTTTCCCCGATTCATCTAGTTTGATATCCGCTTCGGATGTTTTTTTCTTTGCAACCCGCAGAAGTTCCTCATAAATTTTTTCCCGATCCCCGCCGTTTATAGTTGCAACCGCTGTAGCGACCTCACCTAAATAGCGGAGGAAAATTGTTCGACGCTGGCCTTCCTGTGCAACTTTCAGTCGTCGCCTGAGGTACATGCCAAGTTTTCGTCCTACCGCTTGGAGAGCTAAACGTATTTCCTTTTGTATCTCTGGATAGGAGGCGATTGCCTCTTTGGATTCGCTGGTAAAAGGTACCCACACGCTTGCCATATGAACCATCACAGTGATTGGGCCGCTTGGAAGGCTTCCCCGTGATTGTGAGAGGCCATATGATCGCCAGTTCGTGGATAACATGGTCTGTGTAATCGCGCAGGCTGCGTGTTGGAATTGAAGCGGTACTCGATTTGCAAAGCGAAGAACATTCATGCTTTGCCCTTCATCAAGATTGACGTGCTTCATAGCCTCATGGAGGTCTTGCATCGCTGCTTTTTTGAGTTTTGAAGGAGATTGGCGAGGGGCGAGTTTCGCTTCGTTTAAAATTTTGTCAGCTGCTTCTGTGCCAACACCACCAAATGTGGTTGCAAGGAATTGGCGAAGGCTGCGTGCATCACTTTCAGCCGCAAGCTCTGTGAGTGCTTCCAGTGACACTTTTCGTGCAGCGACAGCACCTCCGTATGCGAGAGCAGCTTCAATGACAAAAGGGTTTCCTCGATAAACTCCAGGAGGTCGTGTTGCAGCTGTGAAAAATTCACCAGGTACAACCTGATGGAGTCCTGCCAACAACCGTTGCTCACCGATTGGTACAACGCAGTCAGTAGCAGGTGGTGGGATTCGTGTCGATTGGATAGCCGCATACAGAGCATCGGCCTCACCACGTCCCAGCTTACCCGTGCTAGTACGTGTAGAAAGATTGGCAGCATTACAAAGCTTTCGAGCTGTTGTTGGTGATACACGAGAAAAACTTTGGTTGAGAAATTGCGACAATGTTATTTTTGGCTGCTCTTGGAGCAGCGTGACAAGGCGGCCAAGTTCAACACCATACGGGTGTGGCTTGATTTCCTTTGGTTCTGGAGGGAGGTCGTGATTTGCTCGTTCGAGCAAACGCTCATTCCCATCTGGCCCCTGGAAATGAATACGTGCGTGCGGGTTTGCAATTGCTGTTTGCTCCAGGTATTCCTCTACGCTGCCACGACCACGTTGAAATTTTGCCTCCATTTCGATTGTGACGCGTGTGCCATGTTCGGTATCCTCATCGAGGTCGTTGATTGCTACCCATTCAATGCCCCGCTTCTTCATCATGGCATCACCAGCCTTGCCGGGTGGAATATCAACACCCGCACCTCGGCCATTGAGAATCTCAGGTTGATTTGTTTTTGTGTCGATACGTAGTTCGTAATAGTGTGCAGGATCTTTACGAGAAGTCTTTGAAATAATTTTTACTGGTTTGCCAGTGGTAAGTACGCCATACATTCCAGCAGCGGAGATCCCAATCCCTTGTTGTCCTCGGCTCATTCTCAAACGATGAAACTTTGAGCCGTATAAAAGTTTTCCAAAGATAAGAGGTATTTGTTTTCGGACGATACCGGGCCCGTTATCCTGTACGCTGACAGCAAACCGATTACCAGTTTCACCAGCCTGATCAATACAGATCCAAATTTCGGGAAGGATGCCTGCTTCTTCACATGCGTCGAGTGAATTATCGACAGCTTCTTTCACACTCGTCAGCAGTGCTTTTCTAGGGGAGTCAAAACCAAGTAGGTGGCGGTTCTTTGCGAAGAACTCACTGACTGAAATATCTCGTTGTCCAGTCGCGAGTTTCTGAGCAGTGGCTCGCCGTTTTGTTCGTGGTCTTTTTACCTCTGCTGCCGAGTCTGACCTCTCCGGAGTCGTAGTACGACGAGAGGAACGGGCTTTTGTTTTTTTCTTTTTCCTGGTTCTTGTTGAAGAAGCGGCCATAGTTCTACAAATTCGGGGATTCGACTGGAATAAAGTCCGGATTTCGGTGGTCCGGGTAAGTGAGGCAAAGTGTAGTGATATTTCCTATTCAAAATCCAACCGTACCGATAGGTCTGCCGGGGCAGACTTTATCCGTGGGGTTATTGGAATGGCTTCGCAGGTGTCTCCATGATGCTACCGGGGCGGGTGTGCCGAAGCGATTTCAGGGGGATTTCTTCCCTGAAGGGATCGTGATGGATCACTGGTAAGGGCCATGGAGGGCCGTCCTCTGATTTCTGATCGCCGGTTTCTTGTGCGTGAGAGGGCTTTTGCAGGCGTTCGAAGTGACGAAATGAGAGCTTTTATGGAGAAAAAACAATGAGTGCTCGACGAACCCGACTCGCCATGATGCTGTGTGCTGTCATCAGCGCGGGATTGTTTTCACAGGCTGTTCATGCCAACCCAATAAATGGGGGTGTTGAGGCTCCAGTACCAGATGTCTTCTCGAACTACTACTATCCGCCGATTCCTCCGGGTCCATACCCGGGTGTGGGAGCGCAGCTCTACGTATCACCACAACCAGTGCCAGCTCGTGTTGGACATACATGGGTGACATATCCACCGTTCATGCCTCATGAGTTTCTCTATCAGCACCGACGGCGGTACGTGCGCTGTTCCGGAGCAATGGGTATGCGAAACGACACACATGTTTATTGGTGGTAAATACAGAATTACGAAGTGTGATGTTCAAAACAAGCAAGGAAAGAAGCTGACTCATGAAGACCTCCCTATTCTTACTGTTCAGCCGAGCAATGATTGCTGTCATCGTTGCTACCACGTTTTCACAAGCTGTTGATGCAGGAGGTCACCGAGCAGCAGAAAAACGATATTTTCTAAGGGGACGAAACAAGAGTTGGCATAGTGGCTGGTACAACCCAGACGTTGGGAGACCTGTTCCACTAGTTGTCCCACCAACGGCAGAGTTTGT
>JBDOMQ010000312.1:0-5363 GCA_039831725.1 Pirellulales bacterium | reverse complement strand
CCCACTGAGTAGTGCAACAGTTCCGACCCAGCTCATGAGCCATCCGGCAGCACTGGCATGATCGTGGCCAGCAACATGCTCGTTACCAAAAACTCCTGGGTAGTTACTTCGGGAATACTGCGTACTGCCTGGGGTTGCATCAGGCGTCTCCTCGTCGTTACTACCAGCTCCCTCTTCGCCAGGACTAAAAACATCACCTGCCCCATATGAATCAGAGGGGCAGAGGAACGTTGAAATCACAGTGGTTCGAGCCGTTGCGTTACTCGCAGCACTGACCTGTTCACCAAAATTGATTGTCTTATAGACATTATTTTCTTCGATGAATGGGAGCATGCGACTGGCAAAACCATGGCCTTCTCCTTCATCACCGTGCCATTCGCCCATCTCGTATTCACCAACCCAACCAACTGGAAACTTTTCAGGATTCACGTCTGCATAGTTGTGAACTGCAAGCCCCATCTGCTTCATATTGTTTGAACAGGCACTGCGACGAGCAGCTTCTCGAGCCTGCTGGACAGCCGGTAAAAGCAGACCAACCAACACACCGATAATTGCAATCACAACAAGTAATTCAATCAGCGTGAAACCAGACCTCGCATTGGCCAAACGACCAAGCAAACTTTCTTTTCTTCGAAATATCATCAAAACACTCCAAACTAAAAATGAGACTATGAAATAAATAAAAGACTAATTGCAGAACCGGATGCACTGCCATCTGCAGCCAACACTAAAGTAGTTACACATTCCGACACCGCACAACGAAGAAATCACACAAAGCTGGAGACAGCATTCATTACAAATGCTGAAGCTTCACAACCTGTGCTTGTTACACGTGAATCGCAGGCGGACCACGCGGCTTCGGTAGAAGCGTGAAATCAAACGCAATGAGTCTTTCATACGCAGCGAATGATTCACAGAAGAAAGGAACCGACGTTCCAGTCGATAGCGACGACGCAACCACCTGCATTTTAAGCAGAGCAAAACACTTGCAAATCAAACAGTCATCCGGATGCTCTGACGACGTATGCGAACCGTCCTTACTGTATTCAACAGTCTTGTGACTATGATGGCAATGGCTGCATTTGAGGGTACTGTGTTCGCATGTAGCACTAGATTTGTCATGCGAATGCAAACCTAATACGTCAAATCCGGCGTGCCCCAAAATGGAAACAAGGCCGTAAACACTCAAAAGCGTTATTGACGTAAACCGCTGCATGGATACCAAATTATAAAAAGTTGATGTATCTGAATTTTGAACACTTCTCCCGGCAGCTTCTAATCCCCGGAGATTGCTAGTTTTTAACGAATTCTGCGAATAATTGCAAAGAAAAAACATCTCCAATTAGCGGGCGACATGCCTGTATAGAAATCCTCTGTAGGTCGTTTTACCTCCCCCACTTTTATCAATGCCGTGGACAACTTGCTAAGTGACATTTCTGGCTTGTTAAAGGTTTCATGACACGATTCATCCGCAAGATTGATTTCGCATAAAACCATTGTTTCTCAATACGCAATCCATTTCAAATCTGCGTCCTGCTGCATTATCATAAAAACAAAACCGAAAGCCTATTTTGCAACTTGGTCTTATTATCTGCTACGAAACTGGCTCGACAACACTCATTCAACTTTCTCAATTCTGTCAGGAAAGTTTGGTTCTATGTGCGGCAGATTCGCTCTCACATCAAACGCGTCGACTCTCAGCACACAATTTGATGCCAATGTCTTTGTCACGTTGACGCCACGGTTCAATATTGCACCATCTCAAAAAATACTTGTGCTTCGCACAAAAAACCATCACCAAAGACGTGAACCGGTTTTGCTCAAGTGGGGACTCATCCCATCATGGGCCAAAGATCAATCCATTGGTACACGATTGACGAATGCCCGTTCTGAGACTGTGTTGACGAAACCGTCTTTCCGTGACAGCTTCCGCCGACGCAGATGCCTTATTCCTGCCACTGGTTTCTACGAATGGACAACATCGGGAAATCAAAAACAGCCGCACTATATCCAGCTAACATCAAACAAACCTTTTGGCATCGGTGGTCTTTGGGACTCTTGGGAAAACAACAGCGAGAGGATAGAAACCTGCACTATCCTGACGTGTGATGCCAATGAGGCAATGCAGCACCTCCACCCACGCATGCCAGTTGTAATTAAGCCAGAGCGTTACGACGCATGGCTTAATCAATCAACTGAACTGAAGAATCTCTCTCAAGACTTGTTTCCATTCCCAAAAGAAACAACTATGATTTCCCAAGTCTCTGACTATGTGAATGACGTTCGGCACGATGGCATCAAATGTCAACAACAATGCCAGAACAGGGATCAGGTAAACGCCATGCACAACACACAGTTCTCCACAGCAAGCCAAAAACGTTTATTTGAAACATAAGCGAACGTCTCCTATCGTTCCCTATGGCCGTCACTCAATTACATTCATGTGGTGTCACAGAGCATCGCTATTTATTCATTTTTCATTGCATTCCGGTACATAACGTTTAATCGCCATGGTAATTTAATCCGGCAGAGTAACCTTGGTGGGTAAGTGAAGGCAGCCGGTTATAGAGATTGCATCTGACGACTCACTGAAAGTCACCTGAAATATTTCAAAACAATCCGACCCGCCTACATTTCCAACGCGTATTCTTTCAGTATGAACACATCACACAAAGCACTGCTTGTTATCCTCGCCTGTCTACTTTTTCCATTCATGGAAAAAGTGTCTTCTGCAGACAATCAAAGCCCGGTTGTTGACGATGCAGCACTCGCTGAACAATTTGTAGAAGGGCTTGCAGCTCTCGTTGAAAAAGCCCAATCCAAAACCCAACGAACACTTGAAGCGGGAAATGCCCTCCGTTTGTTAACTCAGACGGAGGGTCGTGCCATTCAGCTCCCGGACATTCAACACATTGCAGCAGAAACCACCAAAGAGCCCCTCTATCAACGTGTGATGCCGGCAGTTGTTGTCATTGGCTCGATATACAAGTGTGACAGCTGTAATGACTGGCACCTCGGTGGAATGGCATCCGGCTGGCTCCTCTCTGATAATGGACTCGTCGTCACGAATCATCATGTCTTCACAGAAGAAGGAAATCACTATTTTGGCGTCATGACATGTGATGGCAACGTCTTTGCCGTTCGTACTATCCTCGCATCCAATCGTGATGGAGATGCAGCGATCGCGCAACTTGATACACGTGGTGTTGTTCTTCCATTTCTCAGGCTCGGTCGCCCAGCTACCTGCGGAGACCCTGTTGTTGTAATCAGCCATCCAGCCGGTCGCTTCTACAGTCTCACTCGGGGCGTGGTTTCAAGATACCACCGGCATAACACAGATTCTTCAACAATGGTGAAGTCGGGTGGAAACTCGCAACCTCCAAGAAATCGCGTCACCAGGGAAGGAGCATCGCCAGTCGCTCCGGCACCTGTCTGGATGAGTGTTACCGCGGACTATGCTGTTGGCAGCAGCGGTGGACCTGTCTTCAACTCGAGTGGTGATGTCGTTGGCATGGTATCACGAACATATACAACGCAGGCAAGCAAAAAACATAGACGGCATGACTCATTTGGGAACCAGATGGTTTTTAAAGACTGTGTTTCACTTGATACGATTCTCGGCCTCATTGAAAAGGCGAACTAGGCAGATCTGGTCATTTTCCCGAAGCTGTTTCATCGCTGTCGATCCCAAGTGCCCGTCGACGCGCACTGAGTTTTTCGGTTCCCCCTTCTACAGTGAAGCCATCTGCTTCAAGTGCCAGTCGGAGATCAGCCTCGGCAGTAAGCGCGTCTTCCTGACAATACAATGTCTGACTGAATTCTGTAGGAAGTAGATCCAACCGAGGCCGCAAGAACCTTTTATGGCAGGCAAGACTATGTAACCGCTGCCCCTTTGGATTGTGGTGCCCTTCGCGATGCTGACGAATACGATCTTCCAGTGGCTGACTTGTCTGCCCGACGTAAAGATAGCCAGAGGCCCTAACTGAATGAGTTGGTGGAGGCGTCAGTTCAATAACGTAGAGATGCCAGACCGTCATATCGCCGTTGACAGTGTACCCCTCACATCGAAGCTGTTGACGCAGCAGTTTCATCGCAGCGTCCACCTCTGGCTTCTGCGTGGGTTTGATAAACGGACAATCTCTGCCGCCAAACTCCGAGGGCCGAGGCATTGCCTCATAGACAACATTGACCACCCGCATACGTTTGGCCCGTCGGGATGTTTTTACCCACCGATCGAGCTCATGACCCGGCCGCTTCGGCAGAGCCTTGACCACCACTCGCGGCCGATCCGCCCGTCGGCGTGGCCCAGTCAGATCACTCATCTTCAAGACACAAACCCAGACCCGCTGTGTTTCTCCAAGAATTTTTGAGGGCCCTGACATAAGACTGAAACCTGTTTGAATGCTGCACTTCCTCTTGTGATCGGATTTGCAGAGCATGCTTCATGAAGATGCCTGAGTTCTTTGCCACAACCCCTATGCATGTCGCATTTTCATTCACGAGACAGGTTCTGTTACCCGGCACATGGCCTTCTTCAGGTTGGCTGCTCGGTTGGCCTCATTAAAATGTCGTGAATTTGAACATGTTCTGGACACGACAGCATATAGACCACGGCTTCTGCCACATCGTTCGCCTCCAACACCTTGAATCGGGAGTACACCTCACGAGCTTTTTCTTCAGACTTCATGTAGTGGCTCGCGAATCCTGTCTCAACGAATCCAGGGCAAATTTCACCAACTCGAATCGAGTCTCCATTTTCTCGTAACTCCATTCGCAGGGCTTCGGTCAATGCACGAACCGCATGCTTTGTAGCTGAATAGAGACCGGCTCCAGCAGGCACACGCTGACCAGCCATTGAGCCGATATGAATAATATGACCACGACCACCTCTTAATCGCATATCGGCCAAGGCATCACGTGTACAAATACACAAGCCGAGGACATTGACGTCAAGCATCTCTCGCCACTCGTCAACCTGACCTTCAGCAAGCGTGGCCGCATGACCAAGCCCTGCATTGTTCACCAAAACATCAACACCACCAAACGTCTTTTTTGCAAGCGAAAATGCTTCCTGAACAGATCGCTCATCCCGAACATCACACTGGACAGCTAGGCTATTGTCTCCGGAGACATCCGCCTTCCGAAGAACTTCAGCAACTCGTTCCTGTCGACGGGAAGACCCAACAACCCGCATTCCTTCAGCCAAGAGGCGTGTTGCAACGGCTGCTCCGATTCCGTTACTGGCACCAGTAATGAAGGCTGTTTTTCCTTTCCATTGATTCATTCCGTGTCTCCCTTGGATCTCATCCATTCGTCAATCCTCTTTTTATGAAAGTATTACTGCCGCATCGCGTATGCGGAAA
>JBDOMQ010000185.1:0-5367 GCA_039831725.1 Pirellulales bacterium | reverse complement strand
AACCGGCTGCCTTATCTAATTCAACAAAGCAACCGGCATGGGGACACGTCGCGGATAGCGCCTCAACACGATCACTCCCCTCCTCTCTTTTTACATAGACTGCGCCAATTGGTTCGGCTTTGAATCCTGTCCACGCGTCAACTCGATCAGCGATCACTGGAAACTGCCGAGGCTGACCATCTGCAGGAACATTTTTCAAATCTGTCAGCGGAAGAAACGTAGCCGCATCAGATGAGCGACGTAAGGGGTCAAGAAACGCCCAGAGCGCAGCCCCAAAAGGCGGAAGTGTGGCGAGACCTCCACACAGCATCGCCAAAGCACCTGTCAAAAAGCTACGACGCCTTGTTTTCTCATCAGCCGGTTCTTGATGTGATTTCGCAGTCACGCCTGGACCTCTCTTTTGAATTCTTTTTATTGTCAAGAATGTCGGTGAGGATACACCATTACAGTCAGTCTACTCTTTTGATGCGCTAGGATTGACCGAATCATCCAACAAAAAATTCCGGAACGCAACGAGTTCACGCCGGTTGGAGAGCATGCCACGCGGCGTCGACAGCTTCTGTCACCTGCTTCTCAATCTCGTCGAATGCCCCTGTGGTAATCGCCCCAGCAGCTGCTTTATGGCCACCGCCACCAAAGTGCCCGGCCAGGGCACTGCAGTCGGCAGCACCACGACTCCGAAAACTCAGTTTCACCCTTTTGTCAGGCTGCTCAATCATAATTGCCGCAACCTGTGTTCCCTTTACCGCAAGGGTCAGATTGATAAGATCCTCGGTATCAGCTGGTGAGGCACCGACTTCTTTAATATCAGACTGACGGACTGTTGAAAGAATACAGTTGCCGTCGTTAAAGGTCCGTGCTCCGGCAAGAGTTCGTCCAACGAGATGCAACCGAGCAAGTGTATCCTGCTCGAAAAGTTCTCTATAAATAAATGGAGGACTCGCGCCCGCATCAACAAGACGAGCAGCAACACGAAATGTCTCACCGCTTGCAGATGGAAAGCGAAAACCACCGGTATCAGTTGAGAGCCCAGCGTACAGTGGTGTTGCGATTGATTCCGTAAGAGGAACTCGCAAGCGAAGACCAATTTCGTACACAATTCGCGCTGTTGCTTCGGCTGTCGGATCTTTAAACCACCGATCAGACAAATCATCTTCACTCACGTGATGATCAACAACAACAACCCGTTCTCGCCGTCGCTTGAGTACCTCGCCCATCGCCCCAAGCTGCGCCCACGCACTCGTATCAAGAACGATCAGCAGATCACGATCATCAAGATCTGCGGGCGTTACACCTTGCGCTAATGACTCCAATTTACGACGAGGATCAATCCACTGAAGGCTGGCTGGCGTTTCCTGAGCATTCACTATTCGGACATCTTTACCAACAGCCTCGAGAATCCCGGCCATTCCTAACTCGCTACCAAGAGCATCGCAGTCGGGCCGAACATGACTTGTGAGCACAACCCGTTTTGACTCATCGAGAACTTTGAGAAACGCAGACCAGTCGAGACGCATGGGATTTTCCTTTGTTGAAACACGGACTCAAGCAAATTAAAAGTTATCCATATAAACGATGCCTATTGGAAACTGATCGTTTCAGTTTACCCAGAAAAGCATATTGATGAGCGTAAAACCGGTTGAGCCTGCGGTTTTTCTACGTTCAACAATGACAGAGATTCGACCTTTGCAACATCCGCACGAAGCTGCTTTGTAAGTGCACCGACTCCTTCAAATTTTTCGGTTGACCGAAGGCGTTGAAAAAATTCCACCTGCAGTAACTGCCCATAAAGATCACCCGAAAAACCAAGCAGATGAACTTCTATAGTTTTATCCGTAGCGCCGAACGTGAGGTTCCTACCGACATGAATTGCAGCACTATAGCGAGCCCCAGAGGCTGTCGTAGCAACTCCTGCATAGACACCATCATGAGGAACAAGTGTATGCACACTTCCAAGATTTGCTGTCGGAAAACCAAGTTCCTTGCCTCGTCGCTGTCCTTGCTCAACCTGCCCTTCTACCCTGTACGGAAAAACGAGCAATTCATTTGCGTCCGTTACGTCTCCGTTTTCTAACAAGCCACGTATTCTTGAACTCGAGACTACACTGCCAGAAACCTGCACAGGAGACACTGTCATCAACTTAATTGAATCTCTGTCAGCCCAGCGTTGCAGGACTGATAACGTCCCCTGTCGATTATGACCAAAATGAAAGTCCTCTCCCTCAGCAACAGCAGCCGGGTGAAAACACCGACACAGCACCTCACGGTAGAACTCTTCAGCCGAAAGATTCAATAACTCTGGTGTCGTAGTAAGAACAAAAACTGCATCTAAACCCAGAGAGAGGAGTAGCTCAGCCCGTCGTTGTGAAGTCGTTAAAAAACGTTTCGTCAGGCTTGGATGAAGCAACTCAGCAGGATGAGGGTCAAACGTTAATGCGATAGATGGAAGACCGAGTGGCTGGGCCAAACGGATCAGCCTCGCGACAATTTCTCGATGCCCGAGATGCACACCATCAAAGTTTCCGACTGTGATCCCACAGCCATTTTCAGGCAACGTTACGCCTTCGCGGTTACTGAAAACGGTTCCTGAAAATGTTCGTGGCACGTGTGGAAATTAGAGAAAGCGTTAAATTAGTTGAGGATTGTTCTAGTTGAGATGATACCAACGAGAAGTGCAACCCAATCAGCACCAATGGCTCTCTGAGTATGGTAAGAAAACCTGAAAGTCATTTTTCCTTTCCAGTTAACGCTCTTATGAATACTACACCTGACCAAAAACAAAGATACCTCAATACAGAGATGGCAAGCCGCTTGGCCGGAATTGATATCGGCAGCAATAGCGTACGGCTACTCGTTGCTGAAGTATTCCGAGGAAGTAGTTACCGAATTCTCGACGAGGAACGTGAACCAACACGACTCGCGCGTAGTATCTCCTCTGACGGACGACTCGATAAAGACGCGATGGAGAAGACTCTCGAGGCCCTTGCAACATTTAAACAAATTGCTGCTGGGTACCAGGTTTCAGCACTGCGTACGATTGCCACGTGTGCTGTTCGAGAAGCCAAAAACGGTCCTGGATTCTGCGAACGAATACAAAAAGAGGTAGGCCTCAATGTTGAGGTTATCTCCGGAGAACGAGAGGCTCGACTTGCCTTCTCCAGCGTACAGCATGCCTTTGACCTCAATGGGAAAAACATTGTTATTGCAGATATCGGAGGCGGCAGCACAGAAATTGTCTTTGCCACTGGATCTCTGGTGGAGTCTATCTTTTCTACACCGCTCGGCGCAGTGAGGCTAACAGAACGATGTGGGATCGGCGGCGGTGCTGAAGGCGTCGAGTTTCAGCAAGGACTCGTTAAATTAGACAAGGAAATCACTGGATGCCTGAAGCGCGAGACGAGTAGACCTTTGTTTGCTCCCCATTTTCTTGTTGGCTCGGGTGGCACCTTTACCACCCTTGCTGAATTAGTCATGGCTTCAAAGAAAGAGGCCGACATCCCTGTTGCTGGTTACAAAGTTTCTCATGCCGAACTCCGACATCTTCTTGACCAACTCAAGAAAATGTCACTTCGATCGCGGAAATCAATGGCAGGATTGTCCTCCGACAGGGCCGATATCATCATCGCCGGACTCTCCATTATCGATGGCCTTCTTAAACGATTTCGAGTCAATACGATCCTTGTGCACACCCGAGGGGTTCGGGATGGACTCATTCGCGAAATGGTGGACGAGTATTTTGGCGGCCAGGCAAACGATCCCGCTGAGAGTGAAAAAGCGGTTGAACGACTCGCAGAGGCATGCTCTGGTGAAGTAGAGCACGGCCGGACCGTTGCAGCATTAGCTGGAAGAATTTACGACCAACTCGCCTCGCCACTTAAGCTTCTACCATCTGACAGAAAACTTCTTGAAACAGCTGCGAGGCTACAAGACGTTGGGTACGTCATTAACTACGACCAGCATCACAAGCACAGCTATCACCTCATACGGAACAGTCGGCTCCCTGGAATCTTGGGCCCTGACCTTGAGATGATTGCAAACATCGCTCGCTATCATCGTGGAGCATTCCCTAAGAAAAAACATCAGAACTTTTCACGACTGTCTCCCGATGATCAACATCGGGTCCGAAGCATGGCGGCTGTGTTACGGCTCGCTGGAGGCCTCGACCGAAGTCGATCACAGCAAGTAAAAGATGTGCTCGCCAGCATTGATAACGATGGCGCAAATCTCGTTGTTGTATCCGACGCCAACCCTCAAGTGGACATCTGGGGGGCAGAGCGAAGGACGGATCTTTTTGAGAAAGCGTTCGACATGCCAGTGCGGATCCGTTGGGCTGGACCAGATAAAGAGTAAGAATGAACTGGTGGCTAACTTCTCAGGGCTCCCAACGGGATCAGCCATGCATCCTTGTACCATTGCCTTACAGAACGGATAAGCCATACGACCGGCCTCGCAGGAACCTATTTTTTGCCACTTCAGCCCTTCGGCAGCATTCACCGAGTAGAGTTAAGCAGACCGAATATTGCCGAGATGCTGATGAACTCTACTTCCGTCTACTTAACGTTGAGAAACCATGAATTTTAAAAAACAATCTTTTGTGATTCTTACACTCGTGACGGCTGTCTGCGTTGCTTCATCCGCTGAAGCTGCTCGCTGGAGGAAAACAAGATCCTCGAGTTACCAGAATTCTCGCACCCCCAGAAATCAGGCACCGTACAAACCAGGGGCCAGCCCTTATGTGACCGGAATTGAAGGCCGACCCCGCTATTATGAGCCACCGACGATACCGCGGACGCCGACCTGGAAAATGTACGGAACAGAGCCGGGGGTCGCCCCAGGGGACTGGCCACGCTACGCTCCATTTGGATTCGGTGGCTATCGATTCCCGGCTGTTGGCAATGCAGCGTATCGCTGAGCAGTACGGAAAACAGTGAGTCACCTGACAGGAGGCTCATTTTATCGTGACCGATCTTCTCGAAATCACACCGAACGGTCTGTTCTGCGCAGCGGGTAATTTTTACATCGACCCTTGGCGACCAGTACCGCATGCCGTTATCACCCACGCCCATGCCGATCATGCCCGACCGGGCAGTGATCGCTACCTTTGCGCGGCATCCGGCAAGCATGTCCTGCGTACTCGTATGGGCAGCCAGGCACTCATCGACACACTCAAATACAAAGAACATATCTCCCTAAACGGAGTCGACGTTTCGCTTCATCCTGCAGGTCATCTTTTGGGCTCGTCCCAAGTTCGAGTGAGTCATCGTGGGACAACCTGGGTCGTAACTGGTGATTACAAGCTCCAAAACGATTCAACGTGCGACTGCTTTGAATCCGTTTCGTGTGATGTGTTTGTCACAGAAAGCACTT
>JBDOMQ010000258.1:0-32333 GCA_039831725.1 Pirellulales bacterium | reverse complement strand
AATTAGAGCAATCGCCAGTTTGTGGTGGGCCTTATGAAATAGTTGAGAGAAAACGGGGTCAGCAGATCGTCTTGCGGCGTCGGGAGAGCTGGTCATCGATTCAGGGCAAGCAGGTTCGTGAGCGACCGTACTTTGAAGAAGTACGTTTTCGAATCATTGAAGATCCAAACACAACACTTCTGGCCCTCAAAAAAGGTGAGATTCATGAGATGATTTTGCAGCCTGAGCAGTGGACAACGCAAACCGTTGGAAGAGATTTTTACGAACGCAATACAAAAGCCACAGCTCCAGAGTGGGTAAGTTTTCATTTTGGTTGGAATATAGAGACAATTTTTTTTCGTGACCGACGTGTCCGAAGAGCAATGAGTTATGCATTTGATCACGATGAGATGCTCGAGGAGCTTTGTTACAGCCTTTATGATCCTTGCACGGGAATTTTCTATCCTGGTGCATGGATGGCATCAACTAAAAAACTTGAGCCCTATAAGCAAGACCTTGATAAAGCAGAGGCCTTGTTGGATGAGGCGGGATGGATTGATAGAGACAATGATGGTGTTCGTGACAAAGAGATTGATGGACGGATTGTTCCATTTGAATTTTCAATCATTGTGAATCAACAGCCATTACGAATCGCAATCTGCACGTTATTAAAAGAGAACCTGGATCAGATAGGTATACGGCTGAATGTCCGGCCGGTGGAATCAACCGTACTGCAGGATCTTACTTTGAATCGCAAATTTCAGGCATACCTTGGTGGTTGGGGTTCCGGAACGGATCCAGATACTTCTGAAAACCTTTGGAAGACTGGAGCAATGAGAAACTTTTGTAATTATTCAAATCCAGAAGTAGATCGGCTCTATGCCGAAGGAAGACAGGAGTTCGACCGCGGTAAGCGAGCGGAGAAGTACGGACGGATTCAGGAAATTCTTTATGACGATCAGCCCTACACATGGTTGTACTGGCGAAATAGTTTCTATGGCTTCTCGAAAGAAGTCCGAGGATATGTTTTTTCACCACGCGGACCGTACCATTACTCACCAGGTTTTGGCAGCCTGTGGAAGCCACAGCAGGAGTAAGTGATGATTACTTACTTGCTGCGTCGAATACTACTCGGCCTTGTGACGCTCGTTGTTATTACGCTCATGGTGTATGGTTTGGCGAGGTCAATGCCAGGTAATCCGTTGACTGTGCAGCTTGGTGAAAGTGATCCAAGCCGGAAGCTTAATCCTGAAGATCAGCAGAGGATGCTTGAGATCTATGGGCTCGATAAGCCTTGGCCCGTTGGGTATGTGCAATGGATCAGTAAAGTCATTCGAGGAGATCTGGGTAGGTCAATAACTCGAAAGCAACCGGTAACACAACTCATTGGTGAACGGATCGGACCAACAGTCCTGATTTCAGGAACAGCACTTTTTCTAACCTGGTTTCTAGCAATACCGCTTGGTCTTTATGCATCTGCGAGGGGTGGCCAAATAGATGAGCGTTTTACTGGCCTGGTCCTCTACGCTCTGTATTCTTTCCCGACATTTGTCGCTGCACTTTTCCTTCAGATTATCTTCGCAGTTTGGTTGCGTGATACACGTTGGGAGTTGCCTCTCTTTGGCATGAGTGACTTATCGACCGATGCTCCTTTTTTTGCTCGTTGTATAGATGTTGCCTGGCATGCAATCCTTCCAATAACCTGCCAAACATATGTTGTTCTTGCGTACAATAGCCGCTTCATAAAAGCAAACCTCGAAGAAGTGGTTCGGCAAGATTTTATTCGCACAGCCCGTGCGAAAGGTGCGGGGCCTTGGAGAGTTCTCGTGCATCATGCCTTTCGGAACACGCTTATCCCGCTAGTCACCCTTCTTGGACTGTCCTTGCCAGCACTGGTGGGTGGATCGGTCATCATTGAGCAGATTTTCACATGGCCAGGCATGGGGCGACTTTTCTTCGAGAGTATTCGGGAACGTGATTATCCGACAATCATGGGTCTTACCTTGATGTTCAGCGTACTCACGCTAGCAGGCCAGTTGCTTGCAGATCTTCTCTACAGCATTGTCGATCCCCGAGTGAATGTGGATTAAATGAATCAGGAAAAGATGAGAGTGACTGAAGAGACAGAGGCTGCAAAGCCATCACGAGGTTTTTGGTCTGATGCGTGGCAACGATACCGTCGTAGACCAATTGGAATGCTGGCCCTCTGTTTTGTTCTGTTTCTGACAAGTGTTGCTCTTTTTGCGCCGGCAATTGCAGGAACAAAACCGGTGGTCTGCAGTTACAAAGGCAACCTCTATTTCCCATGTCTTGGATATTTCAATCGCAGTTGGGAATCTCCAATATTTACGAAAGATAAATTTCGTGGGACATACCCTGAGAATTTGAAGCAGAAAGATCCCGAGAGTTGGGCGATTTGGCCGCTCGTATTTCAGGATCCATACCGCCGTGTTCGAGAGAACGAATGGCCAGGCCGTCGCGAAAACCCCTCACGAGATGAAGGGCATCCAACCCGATTGAATCTATTTGGTACAGATCAATACGGTGTTGATATTTTTGCAAAAATGGTTCACGGTACCACGATTGCATTGCTGGTCGGATTTGTCTCTATGGGTTTAGCTGGTTCCATTGGTGTATTGGTCGGAGCGCTAGGTGGCTATTTTGGTGGCTGGGTTGACATGATAACCAGTCGCCTCACCGAGATCGTAATGTGCATTCCGACATTAGTGTTAATACTGGCACTCATTGCCGTTGTTGAGAAGCCGACTATCTGGAAAACCATGGCGATTATTGGTGCCACTGGTTGGACAGGAATCGCCCGGCTGACAAGGGCAGAGTTTCTACGACTTCGGCAAACAGAATTCGTGATGGCGGCCAGGGCAACAGGGGCGGGCTCACTACGAATTATGTTTCGACATATCTTGCCCAATGCGTTGGCACCTGTTCTAGTGCCAATAACATTTGGAATTGCCTCAGCCATCTTAGTGGAGGGTTCGCTTTCGTTTCTGGGATTTGGGCCACCACCACCGACAGCGAGCTGGGGTTCAGTTTTGAACAGTGCTCGCAGCAATCTGCAGCTCTGGTGGCTTGTTGTTTTTCCGGGTGCCGGCATATTTCTTACTGTGTTGGCTTACAACCTTGTTGGTGAGGGTCTTCAGGAAGCGACAGACCCAAGGTTGCGGGAGGCAAAAAAATAATGGCAGCACCGCTCCTTGAAATAAAAGATTTGGTCACGGTTTTTCATACATCAAAGGGCAGGCTTCCTGCTGTTGATGGGGTGTCACTCACAATAGAACGAGGACAGACGCTGGGTTTAGTGGGTGAAAGTGGTTGCGGTAAAAGCGTGACGGCCATGTCGACCTTACGGCTTGTCTCGTCACCAGGCCGAATTGAGTCAGGCTCAATTACGTTTACTAGGGATGGCGAGAGCATTGATTTAGTAACTGCGGCTGAGAAACAATTAAGAAAAGTGCGAGGTGGGCGCATTGGGATGATTTTTCAGGAGCCTATGACCAGCCTCAATCCAGTTTTTACAATCGGCAACCAGATTGCTGAAGTTGTCCAGTTGCATCGCAAAGTGAGTCGTTCTGAAGCACGGTCACGGGCGCTTGAAATGCTGCGTCTTGTTCGTGTTGCGGATCCTGAGCAACGGCTAGATGCGTATCCTCATCAGTTATCGGGGGGTATGCGACAACGAGTTATGATTGCAATTGCTTTGGCGTGTGAGCCAGATTTGATCATTGCTGATGAGCCGACAACCGCGCTTGATGTAACAATACAAGCACAGATTCTTGAGTTGCTCGATGAATTACAGTCACGTCTTGGTACAGCAATACTACTAATCACTCATGACCTTGGTGTTGTTGCCGAAACGTGTGACGACGTTGCAGTAATGTACGCCGGTCGGATTGTTGAGCAGGCATCTGCTGTCGAACTTTTTAGTCATCCGATGCATCCTTATACGAAAGGCCTCCTTCAGGCTCGGCCAAACGTTGATGCTCGTGATAGCGGGCCATTGGCAACAATTCCTGGAATGGTCCCACCACCGCAAGACTTTCCTTCTGGTTGTCGATTTCATCCACGTTGCAGCCATGCTAGGAAGCCAGAATGTAATGAAGAGTCTCCATCACTGCGTGAAATCAGTTCGGGACATTTTGTTCGCTGTCACTTTGCTGAGGAGATCAACTCGTGAGTGAACAAAATCATCAGATGAAACCCCCATTGCTCCATGTAAAGGGTTTAGAGACACACTTTCCAATTAAGAAAGGATTGCTGCGTCGGCAAGTGGGTTCAGTAAAGGCTGTAGATGGAGTGACATTTGATATTCCCAGAGGCAAAACACTCGGTCTTGTTGGTGAAAGCGGCTGTGGAAAGACCACCGTTGGCCGAAGTCTTCTACGGCTTGTTGAGCCAACAGGTGGTGAGGTTTTATTTGATAAACATGCAGTTCGGAAAGAAAACACACGTGGTTTAAGATCCCTGCGCCGCCGCATGCAGATTGTCTTTCAAGATCCGTACGGTTCGCTTAATCCTCGGATGAAAATACGTTCAATTCTTGAAGAGGGTCTTATTCTTCATCGAATGGGTGAGGAACGTAGCCGTTTGAAGCAAATGGAGCAAGCTCTTGAGCGAACAGGACTATCTCCTACTGTTCTTGAGCGATACCCCCATGAGTTTTCAGGTGGTCAGCGTCAACGAATCGCTATAGCTCGAGCGCTTGTGCTTAAACCTGAATTCCTTGTTCTCGATGAACCTGTTTCGGCTCTGGATGTTTCAATTCAGGCGCAGGTAATAAACCTGCTGAAGGAGCTTAAACAGGAACTTGGTTTGACCTATCTTTTCATCTCCCATGACCTTTCTGTGGTGGAGTATCTGGCTGACAATGTTGCGGTCATGTACCTTGGTCAGATTGTCGAATCTGCAGACGTTGGTCAACTCTGCCAGCAACCACTTCATCCGTATACGCTCGCACTATTTTCAGCAGTTCCCAGCGTCGAAGTGAAAAACCGTCGGCAGCGAATTATACTAACCGGAGATGTTCCGAGTCCTTCACGGCCACCAGCAGGCTGCCGTTTTCACCCGCGATGCCCGCTGGCTGAAAGGGTCTGCCGCGAGGTCGAGCCCCCCCAGGTCGACCTCGCAGGCCACCGCTTCCACTGCCATGTTGCCAGCCGAGAGCTGGAACGTTGCGGTGGTGATGCTGCGGAAACTTCTGCAGTGATGCAGGCTGCGATTACCGCTGCGACTTCCGGGTCGACCGAGCCACATTCTGCCGTCTAACAAAGAATGTCTTTGGATCATCAATCACCCAAGGTGTGCTCCATGTCTTGCCATCATCTTGACTGCAAACATTGTAGAAAAACGTCTTTACCCACTCAGTACGATACCCGTACGGATTTTGAGTCGTGAGGTGATCATTCATGGTCAGATCATCAACGCCTTGACTAGCAAAGTAGTGAACCTTTCCATCGCGTGAAAAACTCATTCCAAGCGTCCACCAGCCGAGTTCCTTTTCTGAAATCGTTGGTCCACGCATGCCACGGCCTCGACGATCCCCTCGAACACGAAGGTAGGCAGAATCACTTTTCTCTTTGCCGTCCCCGGGTATAAAACTTATAAACATGCCTGGCCAGTATTCTTCGACACCAAAATCACCACGGTCAGGGTGTTCTTTTCCAGTGATAATTGCGTGTGTTGTACATCCACAGCGAAAACCAAATGACGCTCCATTGCGTCGTTCCCACTGTGCGAAAGGGGGCAAGTAGACACGAGTCACTACGCTAGGGTTGTCAGCGACAGAAATGCCTCGTCCGGCGGCCTTTGACATATTGAAGATGAGATCATCCTGCATCATGCGGTAGGTGAGTCGTCCTGGGATTCCCGCTCGTAACGTTGCAATTAGTAAGCCATGACTACTACCGTCTAATCCTGGTGCAGGAAGTTCGACCCGTTTTACAACGTCTGGTGTACCACGCTTCGGCCCTTCGAACCATAATCCATTGTTGCTCTTGCCGAGAGGGCTTCGCATTCGCTTGTCTTGTTCGCGTGAGCTTTTGGGATGGCGGTGATACCATTTCCAGTCTTCGTCTTCAAAAGTATCCATGCCATTCTTTATCAGCACACCGGTTCCTGGAATGAGTACCGGCTTTTTAGTCACAACAGGCTGTGCTGGAGTGCTGGTTGCCATTTTTGACTGTTCTCCTGTCGCAGGCTGAACGGTTTCTTCAGCGGCCTGTATTTCTGGAGAAAAAACAAGTGCGTATCCAGTGGCGAACAGGATAAGAAAGACACGGTTAAATAAGTGTGTCATGCAGATATTCCTTTGTACGGCGACTTCGACTTCAGAAAGATTGACTGTATCGAAAATAGCAATCGTCCGGTTTGACTTGATCTATGTCGTAAACCTTCATCAGGCGGAACGCTTATCCATACTTGCCTGTGCCATGCCTTCACTGGATTCTGTGCTGTGGACGTGTTTTCTTTAGATTACCCAGACTAAAAGATCTGGATGTTTCATGATTATTGGAGGCGACAGGTCTGGTGTCACGCAGCAAAAAACGTCACAAACGTTTTTTGTATAGAGCCACGAATCGGACGGTTCATAAACTTTTTATGTCGTGGGGTGCGGTGTGATTTTTAGTTTGCGTCAAAAGCCTGTAGAGCACATTCATACAATTGCCCTCTACGCGCTGTTTGCGGGCACCGAATTAGCTTTCCTAGCATCTGGAGTTCTTGGAAGTCGGCCAGTTTTTGGAGAACAACAAGCGTTTGTTCAAGAGTTTCGCTCACATTACCAGCGTCCTGGTGAGTCGGCAGGGGCCAATGATTCAAAAACTTCACTGGAGAAGTTTGGAGCCGAACTGTCCCGTGTCCCAGAAGTTGTTCGGCATCAATTGATATTAAGCCACAATGAAGGCCTTGTAGTTGACAGTATCCAGAAAGATTCTGTAGCAGACCGCATCGGCCTCAAGACGCATGACATACTTGTCCAATTTGACGAACAATACCTTCTTCTGCCCGAACAGTTTTCTTTGCTTCTGGAATCATCTTTGTATCAGAGCCACGGTGCGAATCGCAGGGTTCCAAAAGTGATATTTATTCGTTCTGGAGAGCGAAGAGTGATATTACTGTCACGAAATTCTCAAAAGTATCTTCCAGAATCACAACTCTATGAGTCAGGGGCTAGGGATACAAACAGTCACTTTCAACAGATAAATAAAACAAGTGAGTTCCAGGCAATCCCATCAAGCACGAGTGCTAGTTCGTCAACCGACATCATGAATTGGAGTGAAACTTCGGAGCCTGTTGTACTTTTGAGAGAAGATGCAGATTGTACAATTCGTTTAACGCAAGGTAAGGAGACTCGATTGCAAGTGCATTCACCGGATGAGAAATGCATTTTTGATGAACTGCTTGTTTCTCAGGAATCACTTCAAGCGATCCCAGAGAGTGTGCGGCTTCGAGTAGATGCGATGCTGCAAGTTCTTAAGGCACATGCTGAGCCAATCAATAAAAAGGCAAAAGAGCCGAGTTTTACCGCGGCTCATACAGCACGGTTACCAACTGTACATGTGATAGAGAAGCAGCCGACTGTACAACGTTGAGAATGTGTTGTGCGCCAATCACGGCGATAGCCGTTGCACGAAAATCAAGTGCTTCTTTACAAATTTCATCAATTTCGTGATGTGAGTTTTCAGAAAAAACAAACACCCTGTAAGAGATATTTAATGTCTGCAGCGCTGTCTCCCAAGAAGGGGCAAGGTCGCTGATGGTTTTGCTTGACGCCACAACAAGTAATGGACCATGGACTTGCAGAGTTGTGCATTGTTCGGCAAGTGTATTCGAATCAGAACGCGGCATGAGAACATATGGAGATCATTTCACGACAAGTGAAAAAACTGCATTTTCTCCAGGAGGTCTGTCCAATGAAGGTCACGTGTCACTACTTCATTAAAGAATCGGAAGATGTCAGCTTCTTAATAGGGCGGGCAGTGCGAACGAAATCAGCTTCAGGAATTAATGCGCAGTTGTCTCCGGATATGTGTTCAAGAGTCAATTCATCTTCCCCAGCACGTTGGAGCGAATATTGAGTAGGACTTTCATTCCCACCGCCGTCGGAAATCGACTGGAGTAACCAAGCGTTTCCATTGCGTTGCCAAGCAAAGTGAGCGGTATGCCCATCAGAGCGAAAGAGCCAGGAGCAAATTTGTCCTTGCAGAGGATCCCATCCGATGTATTCGGTGGTCGTCAATCGATCGACCGTTTTTTCGAGGGCCTCTTCATTGGGTAGAAGGGCTGGTATTCCTAGCGCAAGTCGTTCTTCAGCACCACGCGGTTCAGTTTCCTTCGTAATGAGATACCGGCGAATTAAAAAAGTGCCTTGTTCATTCCACTCGCACTGAAGGCTTGCCGTGATGCCATCACTGATGTCTTCCCAGAAACCTCGCAACCAACTTAGTTGTTGGAGTCGATCATGGATAGTTGGTTCCGCAGATGCTGAAGATTCACGAACAGATTCCATAAGCCAGCGATCTTCGTGCCGAACAAGCACTGCTGAAAAACGACTGTGGTGAGGTTCTTGATCGATGAGAGACATCTGAGATAAGCCATCAACGACAACAACATCGTCACGAATCGGTCGAATCGAATCAATTTGGAAACCAATCTGAGCAGTTTCATCATGTGCAAACAATTGATCAAACACGCGCTCGACAGCAGGTTGTCCGACAACACGGTTTCCGGTGTCGAGATCAAGGTTCTCACCGTCCTTTACCCAGTGAGCCGCCAATGCATTGGCATCATGACGATTAAAGTCATCGAGGTAGTCAGCAAAGGTGTTTTGTATATCAGTAGATATGGTTGCAGTCACCGCGTTCTTAATTGTTTTAAGGTTTCGGAAAGAATTTTCCTGAGGGAGCATTGCTGGTATTTCGGCAGAGACTGGACGGATGTCATTTTTTGCCACAGCTTTCATCAGGGGTTGGTTATCAAGCTTTGACAGACGAAAAGGCAGGGCAGGCTTTATCACAACAGGAATTGGTTGAGTAGCTCGATTTGCCCTGTAGGGTTCGTCTGCTGTCGTCGAGTCGGCATAAGGGAGAGACTGGCTGACGGGCTGATTAACAGAAGGACTGCAACCATTTAGTATGCCAGCTACGGCAAGTAGACATATGAGATTCCCCTGTCGCAAAAACTCTCTTGCTGTATTGAAAGCGCGGCTCATAAAACCTCCTTGTTTTTGCTGTGACTCATTTATTACCGACGGCACAATGTGTAGTTGTTAGACAACAATACACGAGGACATAGTGTATCTCGTGGGGTCATATTTTTGCCACTTTTATAAAGCAGAGTGATTTAGTTGCGGCCCGCAGTCATGCTCGGAAAGTCGTCTGTTCGAAAGGGTGTGAGCGGCAATCCAGCAGACGAATACATGTTGCAGACTGGATTATCGGCCCATGCGTAACGAACCGCTACGGGATTAGAAACGGTATCATTCCAGACTTCTATCCGTCCATCAGCGAGTATTCGAGCATTTGCGGTTACGAATGTCTTGCTGGAATCAGCAATCGTAAAACCTATAGGATCACGAATATCAAACGGTCTCCACCCATTCGCCTTTGGTTCTACATGCTCAAAGGTAAGAACCAAGCGATCACCTTTTTGCTCCATCGATTGAAACAGGGGACTTCTACACTGAATCCCGGGCAACTTGTATGTTTCCACGAGTGCCAATCTCGCCAATCGTTTTGCAACATCAATTTTGTTTTTTGGATGAATGTCTTTTGCTTCTCCAAGATCGATGATTACGGCTTCACCAGTATTTGTAAGTTTTTTAAGTGTCATTGTTTGGGCTTCGCGAAGTTCGGCCCACTCACTTTCAGCAGGCTCAGGCGTCTCGTCTCTAAAATCTGCAAGTTGGACCCAATAAAAGGGAAAGTCGCCAAGCCCCCACTCGTTCCGCCAGGAGTCAATCATGAATGGAAAAAGTTCACGATACTGAACAGCCCGGCTTGCATTGGACTCACCCTGATACCAGATAGCACCCCTCATGCCGTAGCCAATAGTCGGCGCAAGCACGCCGCAGTAGATGTTTCCCGGTCGAGAATTCCCGGTGAGTAATGACTCTGGATGTCGAGGCCGTCGCGGAGGAACTTTTTTTTCTGCCTTTGCTTTTTCAGAAGCTTGTTTCCAAAGCCCAAGTCTCTTTTCATAAACTTTTAGAGCCTCAGGCATTTCGGACTCTGTTCTGACCCATCGGTCAAGTAATGGCTTGAACCTGTCGTCAGACGACAACAGATTCCTATCAATCCAGGCTTCACAAGCACTGCCTCCCCACGCGTTATCGATGAGCCCAACCGGAACATCGAGTGTTTGGTGGAGTTGACGTCCAAAGAAGAATCCGACAGCGGAAAAATCACCAACATTTTCAGGAGAACAAACGGCCCATTCACCTTTAAAATTCCATTGAGGCTCTTGCGTGCCCACCTGAGGAACAGAAATCAGTCGAATTTGTCCTAAGTCTGCAGTCGCCATCGTGAGGTCAGCGTCAGTGGCCTGTCGTACAGGCCATTGCATATTTGATTGGCCAGAGCAGACCCAGACCTCTCCAATAAGGATATCTTGAAATGTCTGGGTATTGTTTCCGGCCACAGTCAGCGTGTGAGGGCCACCGTATTCCATGATGGCGTCGAGTTGTACCGACCAAGCCCCATCTTTTTCAGCAACTGTTGCGTGGTTCTGACCAGCTATGGACACAGCAATCTTTTCACCAGGGTCGGCCTTGCCCCAAACCTTATTTTGAATGCCTTGTTGCAAAACCATGTGATTGCTAAACAAATTGTTCAGTGACACATCAGCGAGAAGAGTTGTTGGTGTAAGAAGGAACAGGAGTGAGAAGCTAGCAATACGAAGAAGCAAATTCATAGTAATTGTTTCTGAAGCGAGTAGAGGTGTTGACCACCATGAAAGCAAGACAAAAGACGTCGGCAATTCAGAACTGGTACGATCTGAGTATGGACGAAAATCGGAATAGTTGGCAGATGTTGAAGGGTATCAGATTGCAGAATGTAAACTACTGGCCGTGAGTAAATTGACTTAGAGTAGGAACAAGATTGTCGTGCGGCACTAAACCCGTCCCTGGATGTAGTTCTCAGCTTCTTGAAGAGCTAATTGACAATGCCCAGCCTTGTAGGCGTTGAGATCTCCTATTGAGATAAGCCCTGCGATGTGCTGATTACTTTCAAGCACGGGGAGGTGACGGATTCGTTCGACCCTCATCAATTCAGCAATCTCGTCGAGTTGGGTGTCAACCGTACACGTGATAATTTCTTGGGTCATCACAGCACCAATTTTGGTGCGTTCAGGCTGTCTTCCTGCAGCCACGATTCGGCGGAGGACATCTCTTTCGGTAAAGATACCCACAAGTTCATCACCTGTATCTGATGTTTGAACAACCAACAAAGCACCAATATGCTCAGCATTCATTAGGCGAGTTGCGTCGAAAACAGTCGTGTTTGGCGAGACACTCAAAACACGGCAGCCATTTTTGCTGGCTAAAAGGTGTGACACGGTAGCCATTTTTTCTCCCCATATAACTCGATCGCAGGAATGTTTCAAAGGAACATTCCTGCAGTCGTTTCCCGGCCTTGTCCCCATAGTCAACAAATTATACGAAAAGTTGAGCGACAAATGGTACTTCCGGTCTGGAAGAGCATGGGAGCTCATTGCTTGAAAACGGCAAAAATATTGTTTTTTAGTCTTTTTTTACGTGTTTAGACGGAGATATAGCAGACAGCTTGGCTTCCACGCTCCGTGGTAACGGAAATCGCTACATTCCGGACGACCGAACAGCCACCGTATTCAGAGGGAATAAAGTGCCAGAAATTGTGAAAAAAATGAAGCGTCATGCTTGCATAGCAGAAAAGTCTACGTAACCTAGCTAAATTGACAGGGTAATCGTTCTTTTTTGATTGCTTTCGTCCCAGTCTGTCACCGGGAATTTTTTCGTTTGGCAGGCGGTTGTTCCTTGTTTCAAGTTCCAAACGTTTTGAATTCCCTTTGAATAATGGAGGCTTTTGTGTTTCGAAAAGTTATCACATGCATGTTGCCAGCCATTGCGATCTTTGTGACGTGCTCTGTTGCGTCCGCTGATTGCGAGAGTTGCAACGACGGTGCTAGCTGTGGCACTAAGACAGTGTGCCAGCGGCAATATGTGACAGAAATGAAAACTGTGACATGCACCGAGTATCAGAAAGAGACTCGTGAAAAGAAGTACACGGTTATGAAAAGAGTTCCTCGCACTGAAGAGCGAACTCGGACTGTAACAGAGTGTGTTCCAGAAACCCGTACGAAGACTGTTAATTACACAGTAAATCGTAAGGTTATGGAAACAAAGACTTGCGACTATGAAGTTCAAGTTCCTTATTGTGAAGAAGTTGAGCAGAAGTACACAGTCATGGTTCCTGTAAAGGAAGAAAAGACTGCAACTTATACAGTTCAAGTTCCTTACTGCGAAGAAGTTGAGCAGAAGTACACAGTCATGGTTCCTGTAAAGGAAGAAAAGACTGCAACTTATACAGTTCAAGTTCCTTACTGTGAAGAAGTTGAGCAGAAGTACACAGTCATGGTTCCTGTAAAGGAAGAAAAGACTGCAACTTATACTGTTATGGTTCCTGTTAAGGAAGAAAAGACCTGCACATACACTGTGAAGGTTCCTTATACGGAAGAAGTTGAGCAGACATATACGGTTCAAGTTCCTTACACAGAGCAGGTTCAGAAGACCCGCACTGTGACGAAGCGAGTACCAGTTTGTTCAACCAAGACTGTTCAGGTTCGCGGTGGTCACTGGGAAAACCAGATGACTGAAATGCCTTCCTGTGGTACCGATGCGTGTGGCAATCCTTGCCCACCAAAGATGTGCTGCAAGAGAGTTTGGGTACCAACGTGTGAGGAAAAGCAGGTTCAGTGCACAACATATGATTGTGTAACTGAAGAAGTTCCTTACACCGTTTGTGTTCGAAAGTGCCGAACAGAAGAGCGAACTCGCACTGTATGCGTGCCAAGGTGCCGTGAAGAAGAGCGAACTCGTACTTACTGCGTCACCAAGCATGTACCAGAAGAGCGAACTCGTACTTACTGTGTCACCAAGTGTGTACCAGAAGAGCGAACTCGCACTGTCAAGGTACAGAGGTGCCGTGAAGAAGAGCGAACTCGTACTTACTGCGTTACCAAGTGTGTGCCAGAAGAGCGAACTCGCACTGTGAAGGTACAGAAGTGCCGTCCAGAAGAGCGAACTCGTACCTACTGTGTCACCAAGTGTGTGCCAGAAGAGCGAACTCGCACCGTAAAGGTACAGAAGTGCCGAACTGAGACTCGCACTCGTGAGTATCAGGTAAGCAAATGTGTACCTGAAGCTATGACCAAGGAAGTTTCCTACACGGTTATGGTTCCACAGGAACGAGAAGAAAAGTACTCGGTAACTGTTTATGACTGTGTTCCGGAAGAAAAGACCCGCACATATGAGGTCTGCGTTCCAGTTCAGGTCACAAAGGAAGTTCCAGTACGAAAGTGCGTCACTGTACAGGTAGAAGTACCTTGTGACAGCTGCAACGACGGTTGCTGCGGCGATAGCTGCAACAGCTGTGACAGCTGCGACAGCTGCGACAGTGGCTGCAACGACAGTTGCAACAAAGGCTGCCGCCGAAAGGGCTGCCTGCGTCGTCGCTGCCGCTAAAGTGGCATAAAACAGCTACTTAGTTGTTTTTAAAAAATAAGGTGGGTCGGTTGTCTTTTAGGCGACCGACCCACTTTTTTTGTAAAAAATTGACCCGAACCAAACCAAGGGGTACATCTTAACGTAGAGATAGAGTCCATTTTCTGCGCGAAACAGGGAACGTGTACAGGTTTGTTGGATCAGGATTACAGATGCAACTATTTAAGCAATTCTTTCAGAAACGATCAGTACGAGCTCGTCGTTCCCGTGGGTTTTTAGATCGGTCATTTGAAAATCTTGAGCCACGGTTGGCATTTGACGTTGATTTGTCAGTTGCAATTCACAGTGGACAACACACGTATATTCCTGGTTCTGACAAAGTAGACACGATTATTGTTCAGAATCTTGGGTCTGAAGCCGTTGCGGATGCACGGGTGGTTGTACCATTGCCCGAGGGCGTGCTGTCAGCCTCGTGGACTGGGCAAGGTTCTCAAGGTTCTGAAGAATCAACTTTTGCACCGAATGGCAGTAGCACCAGTGAAAATGCGATGGATACAAGTGTGAGTTTGGCAGCTGGTGGTGCAGTAATTTTTACACTAACAAATCAGATTGCAGATGATGCAGTTGGGCAAATCAAAACCGAAGTCACGGCTGTGACACCCTTTGGTACTCCAGACAGTAATCCTGACAATAATTCGGCATTCGACATTGCTTCCCGACCATTCCTCGCAGTCGGAAGCGGTCTTGCGTATTTAGGCACCCCAACCGTAAGCATCGTTGATCCGGCTTCAGGTGCCGTTGTTAATCAGTTTGATGTCTATGAGTCAGGATTTATGGGTGGTGTACAAACGGCAATAGATGACGTTGATAACGATGGACGTGACGAGATTGTTGTGGCACCAGGGCGCGGTCGAGTTGGCGAGATACGCGTTTTCGACATTGATGGTGAGGAAATGCCGGAGTACCGAATCACTCCATTTGGCACAAGCTTTTTGTCTGGAGTCAATATTGCCCTTGGTGATGTTGATGGAGATGGGACAAAAGATTTGATTGCTGGACAAGCCGCTGGCAGCACCGTCAGTGTTCATCTTGGAATTAGCTTGGGATGGGAGTCGACTCCTTTTAGACGGTACGCGCCATATGGAACAACGCATCTTGCTGGTGTGAGTGTCGCGGCAGCAGACGTTGGCACGATTACAAATGGTTCAATTAGTCAGACAGATTCAAAAGATGGTCGTGCTGAATTGGTACTCGGAACTGGCCCTGGTGCGATCAAGTCAGTCCAAATAGTTGATGTAGCTGGTCCGCCAAAAGTTGTCACAGAACTTTCAATCGATCCCACAATTGGTTATTCCGGCGTGACAATTGCTTCAGGGCTTTATAACGATCGAAGCGTGGATGACATCATGGTATCCGGTGGGCAGGGTGAAGATGCACGAGTTGATATTTTTCAAATAACTCAAGATTCTGGAACGACTCGTACGACGAAGAAAAATCTGACAAGTGGAAATACAGCAAATTCCAGATTTCGTGTTTCACCGCTTGATAGCGACGGCGATGGACAAGTGAACTCGTTTTTTGCTGTTGGAGCTGGTGGTGCCCAAGTACTGGATGCTGATGGTAATGTAACGAACACCGTTTCAGTTGTTCGCGGCCCACTGACAGCAGCCTCAGGCTCTTCAATGCCAATTGATCCAGCTGTGATAACAACATCGAGTGGACTGCAGTATGTTGATCTTGTTGTAGGCCTAGGGGTGCCGGTAGCAGCTGGTCAGACAGTTCAAGTTCATTATGTGGGTAGCCGTCAGAATGGTGACGTATTTGATAGTTCTTTGACAAGAGAGACGGGCGTTACTCCATTCGAGTTTACTCTCGGCCAAGGGCGCGTCATCCAAGGCTGGGAGGAGGGGGTCGCCGGCATGCGGGAAGGTGGCCGCCGGAGGCTGATCATCCCTGCTGATATGGCCTATGGGGAGAATCCAGGCAGAGGGCTACCAGGTGGAACGTTGGTGTTTGATGTGCAATTGCTGAGTGCATCAAACCCGATTTCAGGAGGGCGACCACCATTAGGACCATCCTAGAGCCTAGTCGGCAGACACTTTCATTAGTGGCAGGTCATTTCTGCAGGTAAGCAACGGTTTTGGTCTTACCACTGGGCCTCAAGCCCAAAATTCGCACCATGCAGGAAGACGTTGCTAGCACCTGCAAGAGTTATCGTGTTGGTGTTTGAAAAATCGAATTGATTTGGTGCCAGGGCTACTCCAGAGATCCAAATCAGATTATAGCCAGCCCGAAGCGACCATTTTCGATTGAGTCGTCGAACAATTGAGTAATTCATGTCTCCAATAAATCCGACACCAACGTCTCGAGCACTGGCTTGAGGACGGTACGGTGATCCGCCACCTGCTAATGTATTAATGGGAGCACTATCAGCGTTTAAAAAAGTTCCTGCGAGCATCGTTTTCGCCCACCCTTCGGTAGACCAATTGTTCCATCTACGTTTTGTTTTAAATCCAATTTGAGGCCCAAGCATTTGAGAATTTGTTGTAATTGAGTACGTTCCGTCATTGTTGCTCGCACCCGCGTTAACATCGACGTGCAGATTTGCAACATCATTCAATCCAGCCCATCGGAAGCCACCGAGCCATTGGAATTCATGTTCAAATGTTCCGTGAACGCGATGCCAAGGAAAAGGAGAGTGAGGTCCACCCTTTACTGTTGTTTCAGACGTAAAAATATTGACCTCACACATATTTAAGCTTGATGCGTAGGTTGATCGGACGGCATCTAGATTTGTCCAGCCATTGACAAGAGAGCCAAGGGGCTGTGGTACTTGAAGATTGTTGGAACCGCGGGCTGTCCGCTCACCGAACATCCCAAAAACACCGGTGTAACCAAACTCCCAGCCGATGCCATTCTTGCGAAGTCGACCTCCGAAAAGACGAATACCTGGTGCTGTGCCAGGATTTGTGGAACGGGTTGTGAGTTCTGGAACACGACTGGTGGTCTCAGCAACCACAGCTCCACTGGTTGCATTATTTCGCTTGAAGAAAAGAAAATCGACTAGAAGATACGTGTCATAATCGCAGCCACAACGAGAACAGTCGCATTGACAGCATTGTCTGCATTGCTTGGTACATCGGCCCCTACTTTTACATGTTGGCTCGTACGGCTCTGGCGCAAGTAAAATATTCTCAGTAACAAGGGGGACATCATCTACGGTGACATCATCTACAAACTGGGGTGTCTCATGATCGCTGGTGAGTTGGTCAGTTGGGTCAGAATCAGTTCGATCAGAAGGCGATTGGTGTGCATCATCAGGAGATGTTTCTGCGTATGACGCTGTCTTCTTCTTGGGAGCCTTCGACTTCACTGGATTTGGAAGCGTCGGACCAGCCTCACGACTTTCATCCTGCGAAGAATCATCAGTGGCATTCTCTTTGGCAAGAGTGGGCTTGTCTCTCTCATTATTTTGAGCTGAAAATGCCGGGTGATAGAATGCCAGGTGACAGAGCGCCACGATGCACAAACCGACCCAGAACCCTTTCGGCCGCGGTGTACCCACATCAAATCCCCCCTAAGAAAAAACCTTATAATGTGGGTATCGGCTGGATGAATCAGTATCTTCGGAAAAATCGTTTTTTTCCCTAAAATAATGAAAATCCGCAGCAATTTTGCTAGCTTTCTCATGGTGCGGGGCGGGCTTGGAACCGCAAATACACTGTGTGGAGAGCAGTGAACTTAGATCTGACTAGCCTGATCACCTTCTAATGAGTCTCTCATGTCAAATGAATCACGTATTACAGTGCAGAACGAAGAAGGCATACTTATTCTTGAGATTCAGGAGCCAAGAATTTCTGAAGGCCTTGTGATTGAAGCACTCTCAAGCGAATTAGAAGCCATCCTTCAAGACAGCAAATGCAAAAAAGTTCTACTTGATTTGCATCAAGTAGAATTGATGTCGAGTGGCATGCTGAGCGTGCTGGTGAGGCTTTATCGTGAACTTGCGGAACGAAATGGCCGTTTTGCTCTGTGTGGTGTGCGACCACCTGTTCAGAAGGTGTTTGAGATAACAAGGCTTGATCAATTATTTCGACTCGAGCCAGATGTTACGCATGGAATCAGTCGCCTCAATAAATAAAACTATCTTTACTCGCATGTTCTTAGACGTATTGTGATCGACCTGGTCAAATCAGACTACAAACTACAACTAACAAATTTCGTGAACTCCACTCACTCACGCATGCATTACAGCGGAGAGTGATAAGAAAGACTTTTTATGTCACCAACTCAAGGTGTGGATATCGTGATTGCCGAGGATAGCCGCATTCAAGCAAAAATTCTTGAGCGGCGTCTTACTGAGGCCGGGCATCGTGTTCGGTGGGGCGCAGATGGCCAAGCTGCGCTTGATCTCGTCCGTGAGCAGGCTCCGGCCATTATTGTCTCGGATATCGAAATGCCAACGATGACGGGTTATGAGTTTTGCAAGGCAGTAAAACAAGATCCTGAATTACGGAAGGTTCCCTTTGTACTCCTGTCAACGCTATCTGATCCGCTCGACATTATTAAAGGTCTCGATGCGGGAGCTGATAACTATGTCACCAAACCGTATGAACCTGATTATTTGATTGGACGAATTCATTCATTGCTCGAAACGCCACTTGCAATTGATGAAGGTGCGGACCAGACAATAGATGTCGCAATCGCTGGTCAAACCTTCAAAGTCAACGCGGGGCGTCAGCAGGTTCTAAATCTGCTTGTATCCACTTTCGAAAACGCAGTTGCTAAAAATCGAGAGTTGATTCAGGCCAATCAGGATCTAGCAACAGCCAAAGACCAGCTAGAACAGAATAATCAGGACCTTAGAGAACTCAATCAAAAAATTGCGAGCGCGAATGATCAGATGACGAGAGACCTTGAGGCAGCAGCGCGCGTGCAACGAGCACTCTTGCCCGCAGAAGAGACACTGCACTTTAACTGTGGAGAGGTAGCCTGGCGATATGTTCCCTGCCATGGATTAGCAGGCGACTTTCTTAATGTTTTTCAGCTCGATGATGAGCATGTCGGACTCTTTGTAGTCGATGTAAGTGGTCATGGAGTGCCTTCTTCACTACTCTCGGTAACTGTGGGTAGATTCCTGACACCAAAAGCATCAGATAGCTCTGTGTTGGTACGGATTGGTGATGACGGTGCAACTGAAGTTGTTTCTCCAGTTGAAGTTGCAACTGAATTAAATCAGCAATTTCAATCACAGGACTTTTCTGAACTCTATTTCACCTTTATCTACTGTGTCATAAATTCAAAAACAGGAGAGATGCGGTATACCGCGAGTGGACATCCACCGCTGCTTCACGTGTCACCTGCAGGTGAGGCTACATTTGAAACACTGCATAGTCTTCCAGTGGGTTTTTTCCCTGAGGCAGAATATGAAGAAAAGACAATCCAACTGCAAAAAGGAGACCGGGTTTATCTTTACTCTGACGGAGTTACTGAGGCAATGGATAAAGACCTCGAGCAGTTTGGGGACGAGTCATTAAAGGAAGTTATTAGCCTGAATCGCTCTCGTGATCTGGATGCAGGCGTAGGTGAACTACTTGAGAGCATTCAAGCCTGGTGTGAGCCAAATGGTCCATTAGACGATGTGTCAATTCTTGGTTTTGAGTGGCGAGGGCCTTCTTCATGATCGCTTTGGTCTGTAATAACTGCATCCCTTTCCTGTGAGTCGTTCATAACCCGCATTCATTCCAAGCATGGTCTCTGCTCCACCAAGAAAGAGAGCACCATCGGGCCGTATTGCGCGAGACATTTTTCCGAGTACTTCACCACGGGTCTTGGTGTCAAAATACAAAAGAACATTGCGTAGGAAAACAATGTCGTACGGTGTCATAATTGGCCAATCTTGGGTTAGATTGAGTTTCCGGAACTCAATAAATTGGCGGCACGACTGAGTAATACTCCAATTTCGTTGAAATGGCTGGAAGTATTTCTTTAAAAGTGGTTGGGGAAGACCCCGGACAATCTCAAGTTCGCTGTACACCCCCTCACGGCCTCTGTTCAATACAATGTCTGAAATGTCGGTTGCGACTATCCGAATCTTCCATGATGCGAGGAGATTCCCAAAGTGCTCGTTTAATAATAGCGCGATGCTATATGGCTCTTGTCCGGTTGAGCACGCTGCAGACCAGATTGTGAGTTGTTTCGTGGCCGCTCGTTTCTTGACAAACTCCGGGATAATACTTTTAAGAGTCTCAAATGGAGTTTTGTCTCGAAAGAAACTCGTTTCGTGTGTCATCATGGCGTTCAGGACATCATTTTCAAGTGGGCTACCACTCGTGGTCTGGATCCGGTCAATCAATGTGTCCAAGCTTGGAAGTTTTCTTTGGCGAACAATAGGCAAGAGCCTTGCGACCACAAGGTATTGCTTACTTTCGTCAATAACGACGCCAGTTTTTTTCTTAAGCAGACTGCGGAGGTAAGAGAACTGAGGAGGGCTTACCTGCATGCTTAAGTGCTCGTCTCATCAAAAAATAGGAAGAAATAAAGTAGCTTACTTTTGCTGTTGTGAAATTCGCATCGCAAGATCCGGACCAATAGCATCGAGAGGGGTTATTGCATCAGCCAGTCCTGCTCGAACAATTTGACCAGGCATACCCCATACGACACTACTTGATTCATCCTGTGCGATAATAGTGCCACCTGCATTGGCAATCACTTTACTTCCCTGTAGTCCATCACTTCCCATGCCGGTGAGGACAAGTGCTACAATATCTGTTGTAAATAATTTTGATGCAGAACGAAAAAGCACGTCAGCCGAGGGGCGGCAGGAATTCTCAGGTGGGCCGTCATGGAGCGCTAGGCAGATGTCCTTTCCATGTTTCTGAAGCTCAAGGTGAATTCCACCGGGAGCCAGATAGATGTGTTCAGGGAGTAAAGTTTCGCCATCCGTGGCTTCACTCACTCTTTGATCGCACATTTTTGAGAGTCTGTTTGCCAGATGTCCGGTGAATTCCTTGGGCATGTGTTGTACGATCACGACCGGCGGGGCATGTGCGACTACGAGGTGGGGTAGAATCTCTGCAAGAGCATTCGGGCCTCCCGTAGATACGGCAATTACAATAACGGATATCTTTTTTGACTTTCTTACCAAAGGCAAATTAGGTCGTGACGGAGGAGTAACTGTTTTTTGTGCTGAATTTTGTATGAACCGGTGCGGTCGATAGACAGCCTTAAGTTTCGGAACCAATTCAGACTCAATTGTGTCCACAATACTCTTGCTGTCGGTGCCAGTCGGCTTTGCAACGTAATCATTTGCACCGGCAACCAATGCTTCCAGGGTTACTTTTGCTCCTCTTTCTGTCAGGCTCGAAAACATGACAACAGATAGTTTTGGATATCTTTTTCGTAGATGACGCAGAGTCTCAAGCCCATCCATTACTGGCATTTCGATGTCAAGCAGAACGATGTCGACATGCTCTTTTTCCAAAAAACTCAGCGCCTTTTCACCATTGGCAGCTGTTCCAATGACCTCGATGCCAGGAATAGCACGAAATGTCTTGGAAAGTATTCCACGAATTGCTGCCGAGTCGTCGACGAGTAAGAGGCGAATAGGGGCTTGTCCGGAATCATTCTGGATGTGGTCGTTTTTGAGTAAGTTAGGAGGAGAAGAGAGAGTCCTCGCAGGCTTTTCGCTATTCGTTGCATTGGTTTTTCTGAGGAGCCCAAGTTTCTTAAGATGCTTCGTGAGTTCAGTTGGTGTAAACGGCTTCGCAAGAAAATCGTTTGCACCAAGGTTCATTGCTGCTCGTACACTTGCTTCACTTGAGTCAGTTGAAATCATGACAACAGGAAGCTTTTTAAATTGTTGGCTACGACGAATTCGACCAAGCAATTCAAAACCATCCATTTCTGGCATGTGGCGGTTGAGTGTGATGAGTGCAGGACGCGGCATATGAGAAAGCCTGTCGAGTGCCTCGATTCCGTTTGATGCCTCTATGCACTGAAACTGTAAGCCACTCAGTACTTTCGTAAGAATGCTACGTACAGGTTTCGAGTCATCGACTATAAGTGCATGGGCATTATTTTCCATGGCGTCTAAACCATTTCATGCTTGATATTTCCACCAAAAACTCTTCATCTTAATGTGTCGGGTTGATGTGGAATGTACTTTTGTATTCAGTGATTAAATCTGACGCAGCTAACTATAATTTAACAGTATTGATTCTAAAGCCGGTATTCATCGACTAGTCGTTGAAGGCCTTGTGCCATTCGGGAAAGTTCTTGGGCAGACAGTTGAGTGTTATTTGCACCTTCAGCCGTATTCTGTGCAGCGCGAGCAACCTGCACGATATTTTGTGCAATCTCACTAGACCCAGTTGTAGCCTCCCCAATGTTTCTACTAATTTCACTCGTTGTTACCGATTGCTCCTCAACCGCAGTCGCTATTTTTGTTTGTAGAAGATCAATCTTTTCAATCACAGATGCAATTTCACCAATCGCTGTTACGGCCCGCTCAGTATCTGTTTGCATGGCCTCAATTTTCGTTCCAATGTCTTCTGTAGCCTTAGCCGTTTCTCGAGCAAGTTCTTTGACTTCATTTGCAACAACAGCAAAACCTTTGCCCATATCTCCCGCCCGTGCAGCTTCAATCGTTGCATTAAGGGCCAATAAGTTAGTCTGTTCGGCAATAGTGGTAATCACCTTTATAACTTGACCAATTTGGCTACTCGACCGCCCTAATTCATCCATGGTATCTGATGTTTTTTCTGCCATGTCAACGGACTGGCGGGCTACAGCAGCAGCGTCCTGTGCACTATGAGCGATCTCATCAATGCTGGAAACTAGATTGTCAACAGATGATAAGACAAGTTTGGTATTACCGCTGACTTGCTCAGCTGCGGCCGAAACAAGATTTGCTTGAGCAGTTGTCTCTTCTGCGGTTGCACTCATTTGCTGGCTTACCGTTGTCAGCTCTTCAGAAGATCCAGCCAACGCATGCGTGTTATCCATGATGCCACTGACTAATAAGGATTGACGACGAGCCTCCCGCGAGAAGCGGCGTGAAATGCTTAAAGATACAAGGAGAACACCAACGGTGCTTAGAATAAAAATTGTTGTAGAGAACCTAAACAAGGTTCGGATTGGTTGAAGGATCTCAGCGTAATCAATTTCTGAAATGATGGCCCAGGTCACATTTTTATTACCTCCACGGGAGTCACGGTGGATAGTTACGGGTTGCCAAGAAGAGAGGACGTCAGCACCACGATAATCCTTAATTAGTTCTGTTCCAGACTCACCTTCTACCAAAGCAGATTCAACAGCACGGGTGTCTACCCTAATTTTTGGATTGATTATCGTTGACTCAACGCCAAGAGATTCTGGGAATCGAGATTGGCTTCTAAACAGGCCATCAGCGGCAACAGCATATGTTTCGCCGGTTTCTCCCATTCCTGTGGTCTCACTAATTATTGATGTAATTTGATCAATTGGGAGTTGGAAGATAACAACACCTTTTAGTTTGCGGCCGTCAAATATTGGTGCAGAAATAAAGCTTGCAGGGGCCTGATAGGAAGGCAAGTAATTCTCAAAATCAGAAAAAGAAACGGTGTCACGCAGTCCGCCAGTTATGGATTCCTGAAAAACTTTTGCAAAATTCGTACCAGAGAAAGATCCGGATTTTAGTGAGGTTGCAAAGTCGATCTCTTTGAAAACAGAGTAGACAATTTCTCCAGAGTCGGCATCAATCAGAAAGAAATCGTAAAGACCAAGTCGCTTGAGATAATTTCGCAATATTGGGTGGTATAAAGCGTGGGCTGCAGAATAAGACGATCCATCATCAGCAGCGTTTAACAGTTCTTTTGAGCCAAGTGGATTTTCATTTTTCCGGATGTAAAGATACTGTAGATATGCTGATACATCAGACATGTTTTCTACGAGTGCAGTGGTAGGTGGTTGGGCTCCAGTTTGGTCGAAATATTCATTTGAGAATTCGCCAGTGTAATAGGTAGCGAGACTTTTTCGAGCGTCTTGAAGCGAGGATTCGTTTAGAGAATCATCGTTTTTGAGTTGCTGGAAGCCACTGGTAAACGCTTCAAGCGCCTCGAGAGTCATTCGGTTCTCGGCCGTAATCTTAAGCTGTTCTTCGATTGTAGAGAAATAGCTGGTGACGGCTTTTGCTGTGATTTTGTTCACTGTCTGAAGTTTACGTTCCGACTGGTCTTGGATTGCTTTGGCTGCAGACGAATACGTTGCGTAGCCCATGAAAGCTAATGGTACGAGAGAGACTGCAAGAAGTGACCAGAGCAAGCGATTGCTGAAAAAACTATGAGCTCGCGATTTGAAAGAATTTTCAGATGTTGTGTTAGGAGAGACTGCAGTCGCTTTAGAATCTGACATTGTAGTACCGTGAAATAGGGTCTGGAGTAATGGAAGTCTAACCAACCGATAGTGGTTTCGTTTTAGTTTCTAGCAAGCCATCTAGAATTTTTTCTGGTGATAAAAAATGTATGAGATGATTAGTGTCTGGGAGTACACCCGTAATTGCATCGGACGATGTGTTTCTTGGTGGAGTAAGTTGATGGGAGTCATAGGTCCGCACGTCAAGCAGTCGATCAACTAGAAAACAATACCATTCGTTTTTGATGTCGACTATAAGATTAATTTGTTGAATGTTTGACGAGGCCAATGGGAATTCAAGAAAAGTACGAAGATCGATAGCTGGGACAATACGTCCACGAAGGTTCAGGAGGCCAGAGATTGCAGCCGAGGCAAGTGGAACGTTGTTAATGGCACCCTTCTGAAGTACTTCGATCACAACATCGGAATCAATTGCAAAGCATTTCTCGGCTATGAGGAATGTACAGCACCGGCTTTGATTTTGTGGCTGTATAGAATTAGGTTCGAAATCGGTTTTCATGACACCGAGCTCCCTCCTGGCCACTGACTGGCAGCGGAAATATCAAGAATTTCTGTGGCAGTATCGCCGATGAGAAGAGTACCCAGAACGCCATTCTTTTTACTTACTTCTTCAAGTTGTCCATGACCGGCTTCGACGTCAATAATTCTTCGGACGGCGAGAGCCTTTCGTCCTAATTCATCAGGCAGGATGACACCTACTAAAGACAAATTAGTGGCACTTTGTGAAGACAGTTGTGGTGCATGGAGTATTCGATCAGGGTCAATAAGTTGGGTGAGTTCCCCATTGCGTTTTACAAACTGAAGATTTCCAGCAGGGTCAACTTCAGAGGCACGAAAGTTTTCAAGGCGTTGTACTTGCTTTAGTGGGACTGCAACGCGGTGACCTCGGTGAGTTTCACAGACAAGGTAACGAGCGCCTTCTTGGCTTATTTCTTCGGATGTTGTCTGACTGCTTTGGCTATCAGCTGTTCGGCGGGTGTGGGCTGGGATATCAGCCGCTATGGTGATTCCACGAAGATCAAGTATGAGGACAACACTACCGTCACCCATAACAGTCGCACCGGAATAAATGCCCATAGGCGCAAGTAGACTGCTGATCGCTTTGACAACAATAAACCAGAGTCCGGTCGTTTCAGTTGCATGGTTCGTGTGATCTTCAGCTGTTGTAACAGCATCCACAACGAGACCAAATTCATGATTGTCAACTTTCACAACAACGACAGTTCCAGTAGTGGGCCGCTCTTTCCATGCACGAAGTCCAAGCCATCGATCAAGGTAGACGACTGGAATGAGTCGATCTCTCAGTCGTAAAACAGGAGAGCCTTCGAGTCCTTCAATGACATGGCTCTTACCATTTTCCCGAAGAGCCACAAGTTCCTGAATGTACGATTGAGGTATTGCAAGGCGTTCGTTACCACTTGAAACAATTAGAGCTGGAATAATTGCAAGAGTCAGTGGAATGCGCACACGTACAACAGTGCCGACACCACGCTGGCTGCTGATATCAATAGTCCCACCAATGGATTCGATGTTCGTACGGACAACGTCCATGCCTACGCCGCGACCAGATATGTCGGTCACGGCGTTGGCTGTTGAAAAGCCCGGTTCGAAAATAAACTGGAATATTCGCTCATCAGACATGTCGTGAGTAGCGTCATTTGTCAGGAGACCGCTCTCAACGGCTTTTTTTCGAACCGCATCAACTGAAATGCCGGCACCATCATCTGATATCTCAATCGTGACCTGACCACTTTCCTGAAATGCACGCAGAGAGATTTGGCCAGAAGACGGCTTGTCTGCAGCCCTTCTTGTATGAACGGGCTCAATGCCGTGGTCTATTGCGTTACGGATTAAATGAGTGAGAGGATCACGAATTTTTTCGATGAGCGTACGGTCGAGTTCTGTGTCGGAACCGTCAATATGAAGACTCACTTCTTTGCCACAGGCTGTTGCAACATCACGGACAATTCGAGGGAACTTATTGAAGAGTTGTTCAACTGGAGCCATTCGTGTCTTCATGGCAACTTCTTGAAGTTCACCTGTTACGGTGTGAATTCGATTGACGGCATCGACTAATGATGGTTCATCAGTAACTGTTGTTCGTAAATGGTTTCGAGCCAGAACCAATTCGCCTACGAGATCGACTATTGTGTCGAGCAGTTGTACATCTACTCGTATTGTTGCATCGAGACTACTTGCCGAACGAATGTTTTCATTGCGCAATTCAGCTTTTGTACTAGGTGTGCGATCGAGACTATCGGTTTCCGGCAAAGTGATTTCCGCTGGCGATGACCGCTCTGTTTTAGGCGGCGGTGCTGCGTTTAGGCTGGTGTCTTGAATATCGCGGGTGCCTTGGTCGACATCGTTTGTGGGCGATGAAGTGGGTTCTTTTACCTGGTCTGAGGTGGCAGTGTCTGTCAATACGCAGGCGGCATCGAGTTGCTGGCAAAGTTCAGGAAAGGCGACATCACCTTCCGTGCCTGTGGACTCAATAGATGACAAGAAAACTCGTATTGCATCGACTAGTTCGAGGAGTAGCGAAGCCAGTTGGTTATTGAATTTGAGTTTTCCATCACGGAGAAGCCCAAGCAAATGTTCACCGTGATGAGATAAGGCACTTAGTTTTGTAAAGCCAAAAAAACCACACGTTCCTTTAATAGTATGAACTGTGCGAAAAATGCTACCTAAGCGATCTGGATTATCAGGCTGCTTTTCCAGTGCAACGAGATCTTGGTCGAGTTGGTCTAAGTTTTCAGACGCCTCGATCAGAAATTCTGCAATGAATTCTTCGTTATCCGCCATAAGGTAACGCTTCAAATCTTTGAATGTCCTGAACCACGAGACGGAGTGTCCCGCCGCATGTCAACACTACCTCACGAAGTTGGAGAGCTGGCATATCTGGCAAGGGTTTTCTAACTGGCCAAATACGACTCAATCCACATAACCAGAACAACTGTCAGAAGCAATCGTTTGGTTTATGCTTACAACATTTTGAGAAGTTAAAATGAGTAGCAAAGAAATATCACAGCAACCGTGCTTTTCGAAGAATGAATGTCAGCGTAACTGTAATGATCGCTGAAACAATCCAGAACATCTTATAACCATGCACCCATTCGGTTTCTGGCATGATTTCAAAATTCATTCCATAGACGCCACATAGAAAAGTAAGCGGCAGGAAGATAGTGCTGACAACAGCTAGACGATTCATTGTCATGTTTGTGCGATGTGTCATTACAGTGAGGGAAAAATTCATTGCACTTTCTAGAATTTCTCGGTTTGCTGTAATGTCGGCAAGAAGTCGTTCGAGTGTCCCAATCATGTTTCCCATAAATTGTAGTGTTGCTTCACTAACAAGTGTGGTTTTTCTAGAGACTAACTCTTCCAATACTCTGCGAGCAGGTAGTACTCGTTTTCTTAATGCCAAAAGTCTTCCTGAGACACTTGCTAATTTTGTCAGCGTTGCTTCATCAGCAGATGCGCGAAGAGCAAGACGCGTTTCCTCAACTTCCTCATCGAGGTGTCCCTGGACTTCCAGAAACTGTTCAATTTGTTTATCCCAAAACTCATAGAGCAAAAAACTTGGTGTCGCAGCATGTTGTTCAAAGTCTCGAATGTAGTCACGACGAACTGCATGAAGGACACCACAGGAACCTTCGGAGAATGTTGCAAGAAGGCTTTCAGTAATAACAATATCAAGCACTTCGCTAACGATTGTTTTTGAGGTGTCTCGCGCTCCTACAAGGCGGATATGTAAGGCATCATCGGTTCTATGAAGTGACGAGACCTGTTCGTCTGTGTTCTGTTGATACTCAGAACTCAAGATTTTTAGAACTGGCGTTTGGTCAGCTAGACATTCCGGCAACTCTCTTTTGAGATCAGGATGTGTTTGGTCTCGAAGGTTTGTATCTATCCAGACAAAGCGGCCAGCCGCTATTGCTGAGGAGACTTCGTTAACAGCGATAGCACCGTGCGATTTGTCACGAAAGTCAAGAAACTCAGCATGTACGGAAGAATGGGCTGACATGGTGGTGTGGGGTATTTCCAAGGTGCGGGCAGAAATCATGAGGCATCTTTTACCCCGGTGACTAAGCATATCAATGATAAAAATACCGCGCGCGTAGAGTCCATTCCAAGTTCAATATTTGTGGCACGTGCACGAAAATACGTTTATTTATCCAGAATTGGTGTCCCATTTGGTACAGATTGAGCTTTATGATCTCCGCCCCTCGCACGCTATCCATGGAAAGTGTGATGACGATGCACATTGTTTGTGAATTGAATCGAGCGGTAAAAAGTAAAGACATCTACTAAACGTATGGTTATTTCTTCTCGGGCCACGAGTCCATCTGACGACACTGCAGATATTCAGCTTGGTATTTCTCCACTCCTGCGAGAGGTAAAGCCTCGTTTGAATGATGAAAAATGGGCTGGCTACAATGCTCTCATCTTGCTGGTAAGCCTCATCGCTATTGGCATGCTCGCCATTGGCGTCGTCGTGGAGTTGACGCCCTCAGCCAAATCCTTGCTCGCGTACGCCGATCTTGTTGTCTGTGCCGTGTTTCTTGTCGACTTTATTGTAAGTTTGGTGCAAGCCCCGAATCGCTGGAGCTATTTTTTTACATGGGGATGGATAGATCTTCTCTCATCGATTCCTATATTTGATTCAATGCGGTTGGGTCGAGCCGCCCGTGTAGTTCGAGTGATCCGAGTAATTCGAGGAATCAAAGCTACACGTTTTTTGGCATCACTTATTTTTCAGAACCGTGCAAGAAATGCGTTACTAGCCGGTAGCTTTGTTGCAGTTGTTGTAATTTTTTCATGTAGCTTTGCAATTTTGCAGTTCGAGGGAGCTCATGGTGGAAACATAACAACAGCCGAAGATGCTGTCTGGTGGTCAATCTGTACGGTTACAACGGTTGGCTATGGAGATCTCTATCCAACAAGTTGGGAAGGTAGAATAGTTGCTTTCGTCTTGATGGTAACCGGTGCCAGTTCATTTGGTGCTTTATCTGGATTAATAGCGGGACACTTCTTGCAGCACGAAGACGACCACCAAGATGAACTGAGAGACCTCACTGCCCAAGTAGCATGTTTACGACAATTAATAGAAGAGCATGGATTACCGGGTGCCTCTTCAAGCAGCCCTGCTTCAGACAATAAACAAGTTGTTGAGGATCAGTGTCGAGCTGCTTGACAAGCTAATGAATAGAAGGCCGTGCAGCGTCGATTCTTGCTGCTTGGCTTCCCGTATGACTCTCGTGAATGCGGCTCAAAGCCGTATAGAGATCTGGTTGTCGAACAAGGCCAAGCAAGGAATGTGCTGCGAGGTATGCAATCGATATTTCAAGGAGACAGTCGTAGGCACCAGTAATCTCAACCGCCATGATCGTTGCCGTCAGTGGAGTGCGAAAAAGAGCACCGATGCTAGCTGCCATACCGGCAACGAGGCAGACAGAGTGGAAATCAGCATCGACACCGCCAACCATGAACGCGTAACTCGTTGAGAAAGCTTGCCCAGATAAAACGCCAAATAATAGAGCAGGGACGATTAGTCCGCCAGGAGCGCCGGTTGCATAACTGACAGCACTCAATGGAATGCGAGTTGCCAGAATAAGAATTGCTGGAATGAATGGTAAGGAATTCTCAATAGCATCTTCAAAAATCGTGTGACCAATGCCGAGTACTTCTGGTTTCACAAGGAGCACGACTCCAAGGAGGCACCCCCACAAGCCGGTAATCACAATTAACTTATTTGGTTGGTGATGGAATTTTTGAAAACGTTTTGCAACGAAGAGGAGAAAAGCTTGAAACACAAGACAAACGATTCCCGTACAAAGACCAACAAGAGCAAATGTTGGTAGTTCCTGCCAATCACGAAAGCCTTCGATTGGAATCGGTAGTTCTAGAACGGTGCCATGGAAAAGTCGGCACACCCAGTCAGCAATCGCGCAAGCAAGAATTGTTTCAAAACAATTGTGAGCATGAAATGGCTGCTTAAGGAGCTCAAATGAAAAGACTACACCGGACAAAGGTGCATTGAAGGCGGCAGCTAAACCTGCTGCAGCACCAAGTTCAACTGCCCGTCTTCGAAAATACACCAGGCCAATTCCGAACTGCCTAAGTACAATTGCAGACATCGCACCGATTTGAACACTCGGTCCCTCCCTTCCAAGTGGCATGCCAGAAGAAAGTGCACAAAATCCAGCAAGAAATTTAACCCATAGAATTCTAAGAGCTCGGCGTCCTCCAACTGTACGATGGGCGTGAAGCACTGCAGCAATACCACTGCCTTCTGCTTCCACTGCAAAACGGTGAACAAGAAAGACGGCCATTGCTGCTAGAAGTCCGCATGTCAAAATCACACAAAATTGTGCTGCTAGTCCATGGGCTGTTGCAAAAACTGCAAGTTCGGCCCGAACCGATTCGGCAAGATTCATAACGGCATGAAAGGCTACTGCAGCTAGGCCTGCAACTGCACCTATGACAACAGTACCAAGCTGTTCTCGTAACGGTGGGACGTCGTTATCAGCCGGCGGGCGATACGTTGTCATTGAAACACATCATGTGGAGGGTTTGGAAAATATCAGATAGTTCAGGACGTCTGATCTGTTACAAGATAACCTCGGAGACAGGAATTGTGGTGATAAAACAACGATATTCAGAAAGTTATTGGGGGATATACTCAAAGTCATGAATCAGCGATTATTGCTCGGCTTAATTCCGTTATCTTTTGTACTACATGCCATTGAGGCAGATCCACGAGTTGTTTTTTTGGTATCACTTTTTGCGATTGTACCTCTGGTTGAGGTCATGGGTATTGCAACAGAAAGACTCTCAGCTCGTCTAGGATCAGTTGTTGGTGGTCTTCTGAACTCGACATTGAGTAATGCTCCTGAATTAATTATCGGTATTGTTGCATTGAGGAACGGACTCGGTCGAGTTGTGAAAGCATCTCTCACCGGTTCGATAATGGTTAATTTGCTGGTTGGGTTAGGCTGTGCTCTTGTTGTCGGAGGATTGAAGTACGGAGTCCATTCATTCGATAGGCGGCAGTTCCGGTCGTCGGGCTTGATGCTTGTTATGTGTGGATTCTGCTTTATTGTGCCGGCTGTCTTTCGCATCGGAACGCCTCAGGGCACCAGAGACCTTTCTTTTGAGTTATCATTTATTCTTCTTGCGATTTACATCGGAAACGTATCGGTAAATATCCTTGATGGTCGTTTCATGGCTCACAATGCCACAATGAAATCGACAGATACCAAAGAATCATATTCGGCGGGAAGAAGTCTTGCCATTCTCGGGCTCAGTGGAATAGCTTTGGCAAGTGTGAGTGAAGCAGTCACCGAGTCGCTGATTCCAGCAACGAGGACAATGGGTTTTTCTGATACCTTCAGCGGGATAGTTCTCCTTGGTGGAGTGGGAGGTATTGGAGAAGTACTGACTGCAGTTCGGTTTGCACGCCATGGGAAACAAGAACTTGTCATGGCAGCAACGGTCGGGTCAACGATTCAGATGGTGCTTTTTGTAGCACCGCTGCTCGTGTTCACGGGACTGTTTCTCGGTGAATCAATGAATCTGTCATTTTCAATGTTCGAAGTTGTCTCAATCGTGTTAGCAATCATTATTGCCCGAGAGATTATTAATACTGGTAAGGCAACATGGATTGAGGGGCTCATGCTTCTGGCAACTTATTTAATCCTTGCCATCGGGTTTTATCACCTTCCTGATGCAGTAATAGCACGTGATCAAACTGCTGCGGAGGGGAATTCTATACCGACTGTACAGCCGGCACTATCGAATCCATCGAAAGGCTAATTGGATGAAAGTGTAAGAGCATTCTCAATGAGTCCAATATGAGAGTATGCCTGTGGATGATTGCCAAGTGTTCTGCGTAGCAAGGGATCGTACTGTTCCGGTAGTAATCCTTCTGGGCCGGCAAGTTCAATCATGGACTCGAATAAAGACTCCGCTTCATCGCGGCGTCCTGCTTTATAAAATGAATCAACCAACCAACTTGCGCAGATGAAGAAGCCGCCCTCTCTGCCAGGCAAGCCATCGTCAGCAAGATATCGAAAAACGGTTGGCCCCATTCGCAGGCGCTTATCAATGGCATCTATCGTTGCCATAAATCTTGGATCAGTACAATCTACTAAACCCATAAGTCCAATCATGAGAGATGCAGCATCAAGGTCATCAGCACCATATGCCGCTGTATATGCGTTTGACTGCT
>JBDOMQ010000412.1:935-5397 GCA_039831725.1 Pirellulales bacterium | reverse complement strand
TTGTAACGTTTTTTTCTCGCTCTTAAATTCTGTGAGATTCAGTACGAACCTCACGAAATTGTTTGCCTTGGGAGAACGCAAAGAGTCAATGATGAATCATAGAGACATCATTTTTCTTTGACATTCTATCAAGATGCCAATTACCACAACCAAATTGTCAACGAACCAAGCAGTTTCTTGTGGACAGGGTTTGCAACCAAGCCAGCACAATGACTGCGACGGCACTTCGGGTTTAATAGCCTCAAAAGAACCGCTTGTGATGAAAAATGCATACGCTTAAGACAGAAATGTCGTTCTGACGAAAAGCATTTTCCAGACTCGGAAAGTTAGTCGGCAGCGGCGTCCGGGTCAAGCGGCGACAGAAAACACCGTGATTTTGAGAATTTTTCTTTGTTCTGTCTGGTGTCAGTTGTTCGCGTGGGGGCACCGTTAGGAAACTACTGGCCCCATAAACTCGATGCCGTCCATGTGACACTGCCCTTTTCTAACTTAAAAAGCACAGACGCAACGGCATTCATTGAGTACGATGTGTCGCGGTGTGCCAGTACTTCGAACACTCAAGCAATTTCACTCAAGCAATCTCATTCAAGGATGATCACAATGGCTTCGAAATCATCAACTCCGAATTCATCAGCGCTAGGCTCTGACGCTGAGATTATGCCACTCCTGACTCACCCGCTTCCTCACGATCGTTTCCCCGACGACACAAGCAATCCCGATATTATTTATCAAATTCTCAGTGAAGAGTTGTTACTCGATGGCAACAGCAAGCAAAACCTCGCAACATTCTGCCAGACGTGGGAAAGCCCCCAAGTCCGCAATCTAATGGACTTGGCGATTGATAAAAACCTGATCGATAAAGACGAATATCCCCAGACAGCCGAAATTGAAGAACGATGCATCAATCTTCTGGCAGACCTTTGGCACTCACCTGGCAAGCCGGTAGGATGCTCAACAATTGGGTCGAGCGAAGCCTCAATGCTTGGCGGCATGGCAGCAAAATGGCGGTGGAAAGCTCGCCAGAAAGCAGCAGGCAAACCAACTGATAAGCCGAATATGGTGTGCGGGAGCGTCCAGATTTGCTGGAAAAAATTCGCTCGCTACTGGGACATTGAACTTCGTGAAATTGAAATGTCGCCTGGTGACCTCTGCATGACACCAGATGCTGTGCTCGAACAAGTCGACGAAAATACTATTTTTGTCGTACCGACAATGGGTGTGACATACCACGGTCTCTACGAGGATGTTGCCGGCATTAGTCGCGCACTCGATGACTATCAAAATCGTACAGGCATTGATGTTCCTATCCACGTCGATGGAGCGAGTGGTGGCTTCTTAGCACCATTCACTTCTCCAGATCACGAGCCATGGGACTTTCGGCTTGAACGTGTGAAATCAATTAACGCATCTGGCCATAAGTTCGGTCTCGCTCCGCTTGGAGTGGGCTGGGTGCTCTGGAGAGATGTTGCTGACTTACCAGAAGAACTTGTTTTCCACGTCAGCTATCTGGGAGGTGACATGCCTACATTCCAGATCAACTTTTCACGTCCCGCAGGCCAGGTAATTGCGCAATACTTTGACTTTGTGCGTTTCGGCAGGGCTGGCTACACAGCTATTCACAGTAGCTCCCATGAAATTGCACAGTACTGTGCAAAAGAGATTGGGAGTGTTGATGGCTTCGAAATCATCCATGACGGGGACCCATCAAAAGGCATTCCTGCTGTGGTCTGGACACAAGCTGAGGTGTCTGATCAGGGGTTTTCGCTGTATGACCTGGCAGACCGCCTTCGAATGCGTGGGTGGCAAGTACCTGCCTACCCATTCACTGGGAAACTTGCTCACAAGGCATTCCAGCGTATTCTCGTAAAACGCGGATTTACACGCGAGATGGCTGATCTCTTGCTTGCCGACATGAAGCACGCGATTGCTTACCTCCGCCTCCACCCTCAGAAGGCGATTCCCTCCACTGCTCAACAAGGCTCCTATAACCATCTTTGATGGTGACTGGAATTGCAGAACCAGAAAGTTCAACCACTTCATGTCGAAATCATTTTTTTGATTTCGACTGCTCGATTAAAGACTCGACAAGGGACAAGAGTGTGTCGGCCTTAAAGGGGACCAAAAGTACTTTTCGCAGTTCGTCTGTTTTTGCCTCATCAATAAAGAACTGTTTGCGCTTTCTACTTCCGATCATCAGAACGGGTACACGCGTTAGATAACGGTCCTTCGAAAATGAATTGAAGAGTTTCATTACGGGCTCTTGCATGATCTGCGCACTTACAAGAAGCAAATCTGGCCGAGGCCATGTCTTAAATCGCATCAATGCCCGCTCGGGATCCTGAGTAATGAGAGCTCGATACCCCCGGTCCATGAAAAACTTCTGGAGAGACTCCTGGCTTTTACCGGCAGCCTCAACAATCATAATGGTGCGCTTCGGCGACCTTAACTCATCAGAATGAGATGCGACCATTTCCCCACCCCCTCGTGGATAGTTCCACTGGGAAAACACTTCTCTGCAAAAAAGAAAAGAGGCGCCGGTCGGAGTCGAACCGACGATGGCGGATTTGCAATCCGCTGCCTTAGCCACTTGGCTACGGCGCCTTATTCTGAAAAGCTATTGCAATTGTGTCGATTAGGTCAAGGCTGCCAGAAAAACCGAACGTTCGTGCGACGCTAGTGATTCACATGAAAACGAATGTGTCGGTCATCCACACCCTTGGCTTTGGTTATCGGCAGCCTCGCGGAAGTTCTTGATGATGTTTTCCCCGAACTTTGAACAATGGGTGTGGTTTGATCGCCTATTTCTCGCTATGATCTGCAGGAAATGAGGGATGACTGCTATCTTTCAATGCAGTGATGGTTCTCTTTCGTCTCGTGCCTGTTTTTATTCTGCTGGAAAAATTCATGACTGAAGCAACGTGCGACATAGGCCTAATCGGCTTGGCTGTAATGGGGGAAAATCTGGCACTCAATATCGCGAGCCGGGGATTTCATATCGCTGTCTACAACAGAACAACAAGCGTTACTGATACTTTTATTGCAGGACGAGGCAATCAGGATCAGGTTGTTGGCTGTCACTCAATTGAAGACCTTGTGGCTGCCCTGAAGCCCCCTCGAAAGATCATGCTGATGGTGAAGGCTGGTCCTGCGGTTGATCGCATCATCGAGACACTCATCCCTCTGCTGCACTCCGGTGATGTCATTATTGATGGTGGCAATACCCAATACAGCGATACCGAGCGGAGAACCAAACAAGTCGAAGCAGCTGGGCTACTTTATGTCGGTACCGGTGTTTCCGGCGGTGAGGAAGGTGCCCTCAAAGGCCCGAGTCTCATGCCTGGTGGCTCAGCAGCAGCCTGGCCACTGATCAAACCGATCTTTCAATCCATATCAGCTCATGTTGGACCGAACCACGATGTGCCCTGCTGCGAGTGGGTTGGGCCACGAGGCGCTGGGCATTATGTAAAAATGGTGCACAACGGCATCGAATACGGCGACATGCAACTGATCTGCGAAGCCTACTGGCTCCTCAAACATGCCGCGGGACTCGACAACGAGGCGTTAGCAAAGGTCTTTGACCAGTGGAATCAAGGTGAACTTGATAGCTATCTTATCGAAATCACTCGCGACATCTTTACCGCACACGATCCTGATGGCAAACCGGGAAGCTTTCTCGTCGATCACATCCTTGATCGAGCTGGCGCCAAGGGCACCGGGAAATGGATGAGCCAACTCGCGTTGGACCTTGGTGTACCGAGCACACTTGTTACCGAAGCCGTCTATGCTCGCTGCCTCTCTGCTGAAAAAGATGCTCGAGTGCGCGCCAGCAGTATTCTGAGTGGACCAAACCAACCTCTACTGGAGGATACGGATCTATTTATCGAACAGGTTCGCCACGCCCTCTATGCATCAAAAATAGCGAGCTACGCGCAAGGATTTGCTCAACTTGCAGCTGCAGCACAGGAACACGACTGGGAGCTTGACTACAAGTCAATTGCCATGCTTTGGCGAGGCGGATGTATTATCCGTGCGCAATTTCTGGACCGGATAGCCGCGGCTTATGGCGAGAATGCGACACTTGAAAACCTCATGCTTGCCCCCTACTTTTCTGCTGCTCTTACGGAAAGCCAGACCGCGTGGCGCACGGTTGTCGCAACCGCGGCAGCGTATGGCATACCTACGCCAGCTTTGATGACAGCTCTGGCATACTACGATGGGTATCGTAGTTCACACTTGCCGGCAAATCTCCTTCAGGCACAGCGAGATTACTTCGGCGCACACACGTATGAGCGAACGGACAAAGCAGGCTCGTTCCACAGTGAATGGCTTGAACTCCGCAAGCCGGTATCGTAATTCCTGCCACCATGTTCTCTTACTAGAAAAAACTAATGAAACACGACTATCTTGACAAACTTTTTGGTCTTTCTGGTCAGACAGCAATTGTTGTTGGTGGCACTGGTGT
>JBDOMQ010000412.1:0-925 GCA_039831725.1 Pirellulales bacterium | reverse complement strand
AAGCTGGGGGAGATGCTTGTTTTATCGCTGTTGATGCGGTTGAAAGGAAAAGCATTGAGGGTCTCTTATCAACAACCCTCGACACCTGCGGCCGCGCCGACATTCTGGTGAACTGCGCTGGCGTCAATTCGTCTATTCCCTACGAAGAAATACCGGACGATGACTGGGATCGCGTTCTGAACACAAATCTCAAAAGCACACATATTGGTTGTCAGGTTTTCGGTGGCTATATGGCCACATCTGGAGGCGGAGCAATTCTCAACATAGGCAGTGTTTCAGCTGACAAACCGCTCTCAAAGGTATTTGCTTATTCGGCCTCAAAGGCCGCGGTCGTAAATTATACGCAGAATGTAGCGAGAGAATTTGCCACGAAGGGCGTCCGAGTAAATGTCTTGTGCCCTGGCTTTTTCCCGGCTGAACAAAACAGAAAAATTCTTTCTCCTGAGAGAATTTCTCAGATCATGGGCCAAACACCGATGGATCGCTTCGGTAATCCTGACGAACTCATCGGCGCGACTATCCTACTTTGCAGCAAGAATGCAGGCAGCTTTATAACAGGCACAAGCATCTACGTAGACGGTGGCTTTACTGGAATGCGGATCTAGCAAAGGAAAACAGCTTCGACTCAGAGTCTGGTAACGTCTTCAGCACTATCTCTCTTGAACGAATACAGTTCTTGCACCGCTTCAAGTCCAACCCTTCGCCCTCTTCCGGAACACAGACTGATGCCGCACACCTTTGTTATCTTCGGTGCATCTGGTGACCTCACAAGTCGTAAATTGGTGCCGGCTCTGTACAACCTCATGCGGGCCGGGCTCCTGCCGAAAGAAACGAAAATCATTGGATTTTCGCGGACAAAAATGTCTGACAACGAATGGAGAGCAAGCCTGCGCGAGTCAACAGAACAACATGCTGGTGGCGAACC
>JBDOMQ010000311.1:0-5404 GCA_039831725.1 Pirellulales bacterium | reverse complement strand
TGATGCTGCTCCTCTCTGAAGCACGAGCACCTCAGTTCCTGATACTTCAACAACGGAAGCATCAATCGATCCATGAGAACAAGTAAACGAAAAGTTTTTTGGGTCGGCACCATCAGGCATGACGGCTCGAATAAGACCAGCGACTACTTCAGCAGATACCGGCTGTATCTTGAGTTGCCTGAGTTGCTCACCAATTCGTAGCATCGGAGGCACACCGCCGGATAGCCGCAGTTCAGTGGCATGGTTGTCAAAAGCTACTTTTAATAACTTCTCGATTTGTGCAATTTCAGGAGACGACGTCTTGCTCATAGTGTTATCCGTTCCCGGTGGTTCTGCCGCGGAGATTGATTGGTGACCAATTCAACCACACTGAGACTCTGCTCAGAAATTTCATGACTTGCAGAGCGAGGAACAATCCCCGCCTCCAATCATACCCTGACCAAAATCTAGCTTTTCTAGAGGGGAGTGTATCCCGCATGGCCGGTATCTGCACACCAGCTAAAAGCCAAAAACATTCCAAAATTCGCCAACAAAGCAGACCTTTTCGGTCATACACGGCGAATGGACTCATGAACATAGAATGCCTCAAAAACATCGGACCAGCCCCTGACAGCGGCCCGATGAGGCACATTCGGATCGAAGACCCTCTGCGCTTCACTCTATTATGGGTCATCGACACAAAAAAGTCACGGATTTGAGCCAAAACTTTGACACCTTCCGTCGAGTTGGGGGCTCACCACTGATTTTTTTCTAAAAATGTGCTCAAAACCCGTTATTTTAGGCAACGGCATCGACTTTTTCACGAGTCTGTTACGATTTCTCGATGCCTCATCGTAACCACCATCCACGCAATCCTCGACGCAACTACCGCCGCACCAACTATCGAGGGAGAAACTCCCGACGCGGTAACCCTCGACGCGACGACTCCAGCCGCATTGACCATTCCGTCGAAATCGAACCGTGGTTACCCGAGCAACACTTAAGGAACCGGAAAATTGTCTGGCTCGTTGATCCGCTCTCGGCAATTCCCGGTGAAGGTCTCCTCCCGTCCCGTACGTGGGCAATGGCCAGAGCACTTGTCGCTGCCGGTCACGATGTAATCTGGTGGACAAGCAACTTCAGTCATGCCCGACGAATCGTGCGAACGCCACCCCTCAAAATTGTTGAAGAGGAAGGGTTCAGTGTTCGCCTCGTTGTGTCACGTGGCTACAGTTCCTATTTTTCTCTTGGACGTTTCGGAAGCCATCGTAAGTTTGCTCGCGGATTCGAGAAACAGGCGATCGAAGGACTCGCCAGTGGCGATCTAGCACGCCCGGATCTTCTCATCGCCACGCTCCCTCCCCCTAGCACCGCTGATGTGGCAGTTCGTCTAGCGAATAAATTAGACGCCGAACTTTTGCTGGACGTAGATGAATGGTGGCCAGAACCATTACGCCCAATGATCCCAGGTCCACAATGGTTCGCTCACCTGTTGGCTTCCATAACATTTCCAATCATTGCTCGAAAACAAAAAGATTCATTGCAGTCGGCGGATGCCATCCTCACTGGATCACAAACCATCAAGGATGCTGTCCTCAAGGCGACAGTCTCTCCGCCGCCACATATTAAAGTTATTCCAACTGGTGCCTACCTTCAGGACTACCCCCGCCCTCCCCATTTTATTGACCATGTTCCGCACTCACGTCACGAGCAGTCTGCGTCACTAGACAACGGACAGAAGCCTCTCTCAATCGCTGTGGCTGGTGACATCGATCAAAAGTCTGACATCTTTCTATTGATCGACCTTGCTCGTCTACTGAGTGACAAGGGTATCAATGCCGTTTTCCACGTCGTCGGTGGTGGCCGATGGATGCCACGCCTTGAAACAGCTGCTCCTCTAGTGACAGGTTCCTGCACCATTCAATGCCACGGTCGGGTTGATCGTAGTCGGTATGTTGGAATTCTTTCTGGATGCCAGGCTGCTCTTGTGCTTCCGGGCCGACTCAACCACTTCCCGCTTCCGGTGGAAACCAGTGATTACGCCGCTGCTGGCCTTGTGTTATTCCTCACTCACAAAGGTGAGCTTGCAGATATGGTTCTCAAAGCGGATGCAGGGGTTCTTGCACGTTCTCTGCCAGAGCCACTTGCTGCTGCCATTGGCCCGCTGTCGACTGACCCGCAGCAGATAGCCCGGTTTCGGCAGGCGTCTCGAAAACTTGCTGAGACATTTCTTGACCGAGAAAAGCTCGCCGCACAAGCCGTTGTCTGGCTTGAGTCACTCGCTGAACTCGCCCCAGTGAACCCTCTGTAAGACTCAACAACTCAAGACCCCGATTGCAGCAGACCCCGATTTCAGCAGGCCCCAATTCAGCAGGCCCCGATTCAGAGATTCTGATTTCCGTAACCGAATTTCACAGAGCTCGCGACGACAGAGACAATGGAATCAACATTGAGCCCGATGGATGATTCAGAGAAGACGGCACTCGAACTCCTTGACCGGCTTCGTTGCCTTCCAGAATTACTGAAAGCCGTTGAAAATTCATCGCCGGGAGAGCGAGTCAACCAAAAGAAACTTCGCAAGGAATTCCCTCCTGAACTTGTACGAGAAGCGGTCTCCCTTTATGAGACTCGTCAGCGTGGACACGAACGATTACCACATGCTGACCACCTCTGGCTCACTCGCACAGGACTCGAGCAGGCCACAACCTGGGACGTCGCGGTCCACAAGGCACAACGATTCAAAGATCAGAACACAATGGCTGACCTTTGCTGCGGCATTGGTGTCGACACGGCGGCACTTTCGAAAAGCACCTCTGTACTTGCAATTGACTCAAATCCTCTGATGGTTCGCCGTGCGACGTGGAACAGCGAGATACTGGGAAATCCGTCGCAGGTGACAGGTGAAGTCGATGATGTGACCTGTCGTGAATGGACCGACTGGTTCGTTCACGCAGACCCCGACCGTCGTGGTGACCGACCCCGACCAACCCGGCATCTTGAAGCCTATCTGCCAGACATCCAATGGATGCAGCATCTTGTTCAAACCGCCAGAGGTGGAGCCATAAAAGTTGGCCCGGCAAGCAACTGGCCACAGCACTTTGCCAGCAGTTCTTGTGAAATTGAATTAATAAGCCTCGCAGGGGAGTGCCGCGAGGCAACGATCTGGTTCGGTGAATTAGCAGGGCATCTATCTCGACGGGCGACAAACCTCACGACCGGAGAATCACTCACTGGCGATCCATCTCTCGCATCAAGGAAAGTAACTCCACTTGATGCATTCATATGTGAGCCTGATCCGGCAGTCATCCGGGCAGGGCTGCTTGAAACGTTGGCAGACAATCACAGCTTCTCTCGGATCGACTACGAGGAAGAATATCTGACCGCTTCAGAAAAACCTGAGACAAGCCTCGTAACTTCGTTTGCCGTTGAAGCGATTCTTCCGGCAGGACTCAAGCACATTCGACGATATTTCATAAAGCAGCCTCGGCACCACTATGAAATCAAATGCCGACGTCTGTCAGTTGATGTTGAGTCTGTTCGACGGCGACTTCCTGTCGGTGATGGCCAGCCAGCAACCGTAATCTTCTGCCTCATTGCCGGGCAATCAAAGGCCGTTGTTGCCCAGCGGGTTTGATGTCTCTGGCGTCAGGCCATTACCGATCAGCATAGACGTGAGTCATCTCTTCAGAAGTAATCGGCGTCTGCAGATCATCACTCTGGAGCTGGAACTGGACTCGCTGATTACCAGGACGACGACCACGAACCTGAACATGGAATACGGCCTCGTCCGCCGGAGCGAGCGATGCAAGTGGTTCGAATGTTATCATCAGATTCTGGACCTCATAGGGAACAGGACCACGTGCCTCCACCGGCTGAAGGTCTCCAAGCAATTTTGCCGACAGGGCAACATTGGTGGCTGCTTTCGTCCCCTGATTTTCCACCCTGACAACATATTCAGTAAGACCATTGATCTCGATTGGGTCTTCACTGTCGGCAACTTCCAATGCCAGTGATGCGAGACCTTCAACCTCGATAGAGTGTGACAGTTGATCTGCAAGACCGGTAGGGTTTCGGACAGCCGCAACGATGGTTTGTGGGCCAAGTACGGTTGGCATGGCAACAAACTCCACGGCACCCTCTTCTCCTGCGGGTAATTCCTCAAGACTCCAGAGCACCCGATGTGTTTTCTCGTCGTAGTACCCTGCATTATTTGCACGCACAAATTTCATACCAGCAGGAAGCTGGGCAGCTAACTCCACAGCTAAGGCTGGAGCTGTACCAGTGTTATGCATAGTGAGCGTGCAGGTTGCTGGCCTTTGAAGATATCGGCGTTTCGGAATATCGGCATGGAGCTCCAACATTGGCGCAGTAATCTCTGCTCGCAGTGGACGAGCAACCTCAATACCACCGTCTGCCCGTGCACCTATTCGTATCTCGTGGACACCCGGCGTAATGGTTGCCAGTTTTAATGAAATCGATCGTGATGAACCTGGCTCCAACTGCCCAACATCAAACTCAACCTCCCGACCGGCAGGGTGAGATACAGAGTCTGGAAGAATGCCTTCTATAATCACTCCGGTTGCCGTACCAGTGCCAGGATTTGAGAGTGTAATATCCACAGCCATCATCTCACCGATTAAAGTCGGTTGAGGTGGTTCAGCTGTGATCTCGAGGGCGGGCTTTGTGACCCGTGATCGTACAGTCGCATCGGCACGAAAGGTAACGCTTGCGACACTTCCAATATCACCCTCAAGTTCAGGCATGACTTCCATGGCAACACGTGCTTCTTCTCCCGCCTTCAATTCACCAATCGCCCAAAACAGTTCACCTGAGGGCGTATTCGTATCCCCGGGACTCGCCGGAGGCATGGTTGTAATCAGTGATGTCCCATACGGTACGGCATCTCGCAGGACTGTATCGTGTGCAGTGGCAGCCCCAACGTTTCGAATGATGACTTCAAATCGAGCTGGCTTACCAACCTGTAAATCGCGGGGGCCACTTTTTTCAAGCGTAAGCTGCGGAGTCTGAAGGCCTTCCATCTGCGGCAGGCCTGGTCGACCTTGACCAGAAGGGCCCGGTTGGGTGGGCGTTGTTTTTGAAAGAGGTTCGGCCTTCTTATCAGCATCAATGGTGTTCAAGGAATCCTGTTGCTTCTTTCCGATTGGTGGCGCCGCAGCAAAGGGCATTGTGACACCTGTATTTTGAAGCGGTTGCTTCTTCAGATCGTTGGTTGATATTGCACCCGTTTTTTTGGGTGACGCAAACGGATTCGACTTTGCTGAAAGTGGAGACTCTGCGTCTGTCGATGCAAGGGGCTGGGGCCGGCTCGCGTCTTTCACATCATCGAAAGCCCGCGATGAAGGCAGGGGAGTACTCTGCCGAGGTGTTGAAGGTGCTGCCTGAGTCAGCTCTGCTTCTGCACGAC
>JBDOMQ010000285.1:0-5415 GCA_039831725.1 Pirellulales bacterium | reverse complement strand
ACAAGTGCCGGCCAACGTCGGTATGGCGTCACCTACCAGAAAAGAATCTATCTCTTCGAAAGCCCTGAGACACGTGCAGCATTTGCAGCCAATCCACAACGATACACAAGTAGAGTTCTGCTTGCTGAACAGCCATCACGAGGCGCTGACACGGTCCTACGATGAGATCATTGTCTCGAGAGACACGATTTCCTCCACTAATCAATTTAGCCTGAACGCGCCCACCCACGGCAACGACCGACTGCATCTTGCCATTGATCAAGTCGTTGCTGACGTTGTGATTCATCAATCTGGGGATGAAATGTTTTCTCAATACTCTGGGCTTGTGCAATGGCAGCCGTGCTTTGGTAGAAATCAGTTGCGAGGCCTGCCAGTAGCCCGGCACCTAGGGCGGTTGTCTCCAGAACAGTAGGACGGTCCACCGGCACTCCGAGAACATCAGCCTGGGTCTGCATCAGCAGATCATTGATGCAGGCCCCTCCATCAACACGAAGCCGTGGGAGTCGGTGGCCGCTTGATACCTCAAGACAGCCCAACACCTCGGCTACCGATAAAGCAATTGCATCAAGAGCAGCTCGGGCTATGTGTGATTTTTCGGTCGACCGCGTCAGGCCAACAAGTAAGCCACGGGCAAAAGGGTCCCAATGCGGAGTACCCAGTCCTGCTAGGGCTGGCACAATCACAACACCACCTGCATCCGAAACACTTCTAGCCAGCGGCTCAATGTCACTCGATCGTTCTATCAGCCCAAGGCCGTCGCGTAACCAACCAACAAGTGCCCCAGCAACAAACACCGAGCCCTCAAGGCAGTACGATTTCAACGCCGGGCCAGGTTCAAGCGAACACCCTGGTGTTGCGAGCAACCCTTTTGCATCGAGCACTGGTTTCGTGCCTGTTGATTCAAGAAGAAATGCCCCTGTTCCATATGTTGTCTTCGCATCACCTGCCTCAACACAGCCATGCGCAAAAGCAGATGACTGTTGGTCACCGGCACATCCAGCTATCGGAATAGACGCTCCGAGCCAACCATCGTCCACGTCACCGAAGATTCCTGATGACGGCCGCACCTGCGGCAACATTGCTCGTGGCACATTGAATATTTTCAGGAGTTCATCTGACCACTCACCCGTCGTGATATCAAAAAGCAGCGTACGGCTTGCATTCGTTACATCTGTGGCATGTACACGTCCGCCCGTCAATCGCCATATGAGGAAGCTATCGACTGTGCCAAACAGCACCTCACCACGTTCACACCGATCTCTTAGACCGGAGTGCTTTTCAAACAAATGCATGATTTTCGTGGCTGAAAAGTATGGATCGATGAGCAGGCCAGTACGTCGTCGAACTTCAGTTTCAAGACCGCTCTCTTTGAGTCGCTCACAAATAGGTGCCGACACACGACTCTGCCACACAATGGCTGGAGCGACTGGCTTCCCAGTGGCCCGATCCCACAGAATGGTTGTTTCCCGCTGGTTTGTAATACCAATGGCAGCTACCTCTTCTGGTCGAACTCCGGCTTCGGAAAGACATCGGCTTGCGCAACCAATCTGAGTCCTCCAAAGATCTTCTGGATCGTGCTCGACAATGGCCTGGTCGACTCCACCAGCATCCGCCCCCGTCTCCATGGTGCGAACATGCTGTGGAAACGTTTCTTGCTCTGTGGCAAGCGGTTGTCCTGTCTCATCAAAAAGAATCGCTCGGCTTGATGTTGTTCCTTGATCGAGTGCCAAGACGCATCGCTTCGTCGACTTTGTCATGTAACGATTCCTTTGTGACTTGCAGAGGGATTATGATACCACTGCTGATACTGCTGCATGATCGCAACTCAATGAAAAACAATCTCTTTTCCGTAGAAATCCTGTAGATGCGCTATCTCTGCCGAGATAGCGGACTCCCGATCTGAATATGGAAGACAGCCCATCGCCACCAGAACATCTGCAAGGTCACCAAGCGTTGCAAAAGACAGCCGGGAGTCGAATACCAACATAAGCCGTCGTTCAATTAAATCACTTAAAGACACCGCCCATTCTTTCTCGATAGCAAATACGGCCGCCGCTGTCGGTCGCCCACTATCCCCGATAAGTGGTGGCAATTCAGTGGCTTGTGGGCATTGTCTCATTGTTTCAAAGACAGCCGGCGCGCGTGCCCCAAAGAGACCGACGGTCCACTGTGCAACTGAATCAACCGAAGCCTCTGGAACACCCGTCCTAGCCACGAATTCCCTGGTCTGACGCAGGCACTCCTCGTGGTCGTTTATATGCGGACATCCTGGCAAAAATCGCTGACGGGCTGTATCAGATACCGGCACATCAAGTTCTGAAAAGATTTTTTTGACTGATTCCTCAGCGAGACTTCGGCATGTTGTTAATTTCCCACCCACAATCGACCATGTGGGTATGGCCGCATCGTCGTGGCGAAAAAGGAGATGTCGCCTGGTTACTGATCCAGGCGCCCCTGCAGAGTTACTGGAAACACGAGGGCCTGGTAATGGCCGAACACCACAGTAGTGTTGAACGATAGAATCTTCACTCAGTTGACACTGGGGCATGATCTCCCCAACGGCGTCGAGAAGATAATCCACCTCAGCTTGATCCGTTCGGGCTAGGCCTGGATCACCTTGAACGGGAATGTCCGTTGTGCCAACAAGCACCTGTTGTCCAGCAAAGGGCAGGATAAAAATCGGCCTGCCATCAGGAGCTTCGGCATACACGCCGTCTTCTCCCAGCGATTCCCTGAGGCAGGCATCCTCGAAAATAATATGGCTCCCTTTTGTTCCACGAATAAGCTGACGACTGGTATCAGTGTGATGATCACCAGGCTGAATCACACTGTTCAGGCCTGACAACGTCTGATCCACCCAGGCCCCCGTTGCGTTCACGATTGCATCCGGACGCACCGTGAAAGAATCACCTGTCGCCTGTCCATCGAGATCCTGAGTACATTTCCGTGTAAACACCAGGTGGCCATCAGCATCAATGTTCCATTCATGATGCGTCACAAGCTGGAAAAGTTGGTCACGTTGGTTCGCAACATCTTTGGCATCGACAAGTAACTCGACGGCAAGCCGTTCGGGAAAAATGCACTGTGCATCAAAGTAGGTGGCAATCCATTGAAATCTTTTTTTGTCGACACGAGGCAGGCCATTGGACGAAGAACGATTCATGGCATGGGCAGGCCAGGCCGAATCTCGTGAAAACATGTCATAGAGTGTCAGCCCGACACCCACCGCCCAGCTTCCACGTCCCTCCCTCGACGCAAGGCGTTTCGCCATCGACTCCCAACCAATAATCCGTGCTGCAGCGGCGAGCATTCCCCCTCGGCGTTGACGCAGTGGGATAGCAAATCGTAACGGCTTCACAAGGTGCGAAGCTATTCGGACAAGACGATTTCGTTCAGCCAGACTCTCACGAACAAGATCAAATTCACCATACTCCAAATACCGGAGTCCGCCGTGAATGAGTCGTGTTGACCATGACGTTGTTCCCCCGGCGATATCGCGAGTATCGGCAAGGATGACATGGGCGTTATTCAGCACAAATTGTCGTGCCAGTGCTGCACCATTGATGCCGGCTCCAAGCACAACGATTGTTGGGCCTGCGGAACGCATTTTATTGTGTGTAGAACTTTTCATACGGTGTACGATTGTGGCATAAACATTCAAATCATTACTGGTTTTCTCTGGAATCACCGATGGCACAACCAGTCACAGGCACAATTCGTAGCATCCGACTCGTCTTTGCCTTGGGTGTAAGCATTGTACTGAGCAGCACCGGCTCATTCGCATGGTCACAGCCCACTTTCCTGAACCGGCCAATCAGTGCAACATTTCAGCGGATCACCCTCGAACGACTCATTTCGCAACTCAACGCTATCTCTGACGGCATTGTTGTACTTGATCGCCAAATCGATCCGACGCAACATGTCACACTCATATGCCAGGGCGAAGATCTCCTTACGGTTCTCGTCAAACTCACAGATAAAACAGGCACAGAACTAGCAATTCTCGAATCAAGCGCGTGGCTTGTGCCAATTGGAAAAGCTGGCTCACTTGAGGCGGCGGACGACGAACGAAAGATTGCTATTCAGAAACTACCCGCAAGTACGCGACGACGCCTCAGCACAAAACACCCATTGCAATGGCAGGCTGGCCAAAAACCAGCGGTACTCATCGAGAAAATCTTGACTCGTGCGAAAACGGATACCGTCGCTGTAACGCCTGATGACCTCTTAACTGCGATACCACATGATCATCTCGCCGCCGGGAGCATTGCCCCACTTTCACTACCTGAGCAGCTTGACATGATTGCCATGCAATACAACCAACACCTTCGCTGGGAACAGAACCCTAAGGACGTATCGTCTGCTATCGGTCGGTTTGCTTCACTGCCTTCACAGACTGTGCCAAGAAAAAAAGCAATCAGCCAGAACCAACCTCAATCGGATTCCCGCCGACCAGCAGAAAATAACCAGGACCGTTACACGCTCCGTGTTGCGGCGCCATTTGACGAACTTCTGCGGGCTCTATCCCAACGACTCAAGCTCGAGCTAACTATCGACACACAATCACTCAAAACCCGTGGCATCAATCCCCAGGAAATTATTCGACTCGAAATCAAAGAGGCGAACCGAGCCCAACTGCTTGACGCGATAGTCAAACCACTTGGGCTAACGTGGTCCATTGAAAAAGACTGTCTCTCCATTTCAGCCAACGACTGAGTAGACCTCTCTACGCTTTAATCAATGCGTTAACCTGCTGTTCAATTCCTTCACGAATTTTCCCGGCAAACATTGATGCCATCGCGGGGAGTTCGATTTGTATCACAAGTTCTTCTGGCAGAACCTGAACCTGACTGTTGAATGGCATGCCCATCGCAGAAAACTGGACAGACAGCTGGTTGTCTTGATCCCAGTTGGCATGAATGGGACCAAACTGAGACTCATATTGTGCTCGAGCACGCGTAATTGCAGCATCAATCTTTCCACGCGCACCATCAACACCAAGGCTGTGTGGAATTCTGACTTCCAGTGGACTCAAAGGTTCTCTCCCTTCAACTATTTCGAATAATCCTGTTCTGTTGACTATTCACAGAACCAGCCTGACACTGTGAGGCGACCATTTGCACCAGTCGGGTGTCAACTCGACCGTTTCGTCCGCCTGTGCAAACGGCTGAACGCACGGCAACAGCCAGCGGCTCACAGGCAGACACCGCCGGCACTTCCTCAACTGACAGGCGGCCAGCTAGAACAACATCCACACCATGAAGTGAGGCCTGTGCAACCCACTCCTCAATCGTCTCAACAGAAACCAGCTCAAGCAGACTTCCACTGCCTGTTTTATCAAAGGTGTCAACTAGTACTGTTGACCACCCGTGATGAACCGCGGCATCAAGAACAGCAGGTACGGCAGGACTTCCT
>JBDOMQ010000020.1:0-5423 GCA_039831725.1 Pirellulales bacterium | reverse complement strand
GCATGATTCAGGACCCAAATAAAAGTTGTGGTTGGGGACCTTTTCTTCTCCCTTTTATAGAGCGTAGCAATCTCTACAAACGGTACACTTTCGACGCGCCGTTCTCCTACGATAATCCCGCATATGGCATTGAAAATCAAACGGTTTCAAATACTCGGATTGATGACTTTCTTTGCCCTTCATCCCCCGATCCAACCGGGCCGTATACCTACACACTGCCTTCCTATGGTGTTACGTGGACTGCTTTTGTTGCAGACATGTCACCAGTAGCCCGTATAGCCGACGACCTCATGACCTATCTTGGCAAGCAAACAACAGAAGCTCAAAGAGCAGGCTGCCTTGAAGCTGACGACACAACGAGTTATGCAGAGATCGTCGATGGCACATCGAACACAGCACTGTTGGTCGAGATCGCTGGGAAAGATAAAGTGTGGCAAAAAGGTTCGAATACCGGCACCCAACTCTTAGGAACGACTGGCGGGCTAGGCGGTTGGGCCGATGCAACAACGAGTGGAACCAAATTTCTTGGAAGCACGCCAGACGGAGCACAGGGGCCGGGGGCATGTGGTATAAACTGCAGCAATGACTTCGGGCTTTATTCGTTCCATCCTGCAGGAGCCAACATAGCTTTCGTTGATGGCTCGGTCCGGTTCGTTAATGACAACATTAATATCGAAACACTCATAAGCTTCATTACACGAAATGGTGGCGACTGATTCAGACGCTGCTCTTGTAAAATACATATCATCGACTGACTCATTCGGAGTGTTTTTTGTTCAGATTATTTTTGATTATTCTTGTTTCTTTGCTCACTGGCTGCACTCGGTCCGAATATCCAAATGAAACCTATCCGGTGAGTGGGCGAATTCAAACTGTAGATGGAACTCCTGCTCGTGATGTTCGCGTGACTCTCCATTCAGAAAAACTCGTCTCTGAGGGCGATCCATTCCGCCCCTCTGGCATGACTGACGACCAAGGTATTTTCAAACTGACCACATATGAAACACACGATGGAGCGCCTGCGGGCAACTATGCGATTACATTTCGATGGGCAACGCCGCAGAAATCGCTTCTCGACCCAATACCCAAGGATAAACTGGACAACCGTTTCGCGATGCCGACGGAAAAATCCTTAACCTGCGAAGTCATAGTGAGTGACACGCAGGACCTTGGCACGTTCGAAATCGATTTGAATAAAAAGAGGATCACACGAGACAACGAATAGCTCTTTTGCAGTCCAAAGGCAGCACGCTACAGGAAAATCTATTTAGCTAGAAAACGGCATAGGCCTGACGTCATGCGAGTAATGCGAATAAGAGGGATATTCAGTGCACAGTGACTAAGATAGCAAAGCATGCTAGCCACGAATCAACTTCTCTTGCACACCTTTTTTCATAGTTTCTTAGTTTTTTCTCTGTCCGTACCAAAGCTCCTGTACGGTGATGATACAAGCCCATCTTTTCAATCCTCTTCCTTGGAACGAATAGAACTGTCAGACACTGCGATCTTTACAGCAGACTTTGAACAAAACGTTTCTGGGATCTACACAAAAGAACAACTCAGACGCGACTGGGACAATCCTCCGTGGTCAGACGGAGTTGACGAACAACGAGTGTCAATCGTTGAAACTAAACCGAGTTCAAAAGCACTCGCGGTCACATTTCCAGCCCATACATATGGTTCCGAAAAAAACGGAGCCGTATGGCGACTCAATTTTCAAAGATCCTATCTGGCTGTTGAAGTCCGCTACGACGTCATGTTTCAAAAAGGATTTCACTTTGCCAGAGGTGGAAAACTGCCCGGACTTTTTGGCGGCAGGGGTAATACGGGAGGCGACAAACCGACTGGTAATGATGGCTTCTCAGCTCGCATGATGTGGCGCGAAGACGGACGTGCTGTGCAATATCTTTATTACCCTGATCAGCCGGGCCGCTATGGTCACCAGATACCGTGGATAGACGCTACCACCGGAAAACAAATACAGTTTATTCCAGGAAAATGGCACACCGTGGTGCATCAAGTCACAATCAATACACCCGGTAAGCGAGATGGAGCGCTGCGAGCGTTCTTTGATAACCAGCTTGTTCTACAGCTGGACAATCTTCGGTTTCGTGACACCGGCAATTTTTCAATTGATGGATTTGTATTTAGCACTTTTTTTGGTGGTGGAGACACTTCTTGGCAGGCCACCAAGAACGAGACGGTGTATTTCGACAATTTTCAAATAAATGAACTTTGATGCTGACGCTTCGTCGCGTCGTACTACCGGCTTTTCAACTATTTTTATTTCGCTTAACGCCTGGCACCACAACACCTTTCCTTAGCTCGCGTCGCATTGAATCAGAGCCCCTTACATTTGGGGAATACCCCTAGCGGCACCTAAAGCGTTATTTCTCTAAGAACGTATCGGTGTGCTCATACCCAGGTGCGCACGTACAAAGAAAGACTAACTCATTACTGCCCGTGTTTCGGATAGTGTGCCGCTCGCCAGGAGGAATTGCTATCGCATCACCGGGCCCAACAGCGCGAGTTTCTTTGCCAAGAGTCATTTCTGCCTCACCATCGAGAATATAGTAAATCTCTTCCGTCACCGCATGGTGATGTGGCGTAGTAGCAACACCCGGCGCGAGACGTGCTTCAGCAAGCGACTGTTGCCGAATCGCAGAGTTACGATGAGCGAGTAGTTCACGAATTGTTGATCCATCAGCTGTTGTGAACGGCACAGCATCCCTTTGATTCATAACATCCATTTTTTATTTCATCTCCTACCGACGTTTTACCTTGTAAGGCCAGCAGCATATCATCACTAGCACCTACGTCATGCGGAAAACTCGGCGACCCATGAATTACGCATCCACTCTCACTATCACTTCTAAACCCAGATTGACAGTCAGAAAACTCAAAACTGTGCGACTCATACAACAAGAGGCCTCGTCAACTCAAGCTATTTCTTTTCATTGCCTTTCTTAGCTGGAGTCCTCTGCAGATCAGGAGCCTCACGGCCTCCAAAGTATTTATCCCGAATCCACTTTGGCTGCCATCTATCTGGCAATCGAGACCGCCCCGTCAGATCAATCTCTTTTTGTAGTGGGGTTTCAACTGTAAGCGGCAGCGTGTCACCAAGTCGCTGTTGCCAGGCTTTCATTTCGCCAAGAAGCCTATCTATGTCACTGGCTCGAGCAGGATCCTCTGCAAGGTTTGTCATCTCTAGCGGATCTGCCTCTAAATCAAACAAAAGCCGATAATTAATTTCTGGATAGACATGAAGTTTCAAGTCTTTGTGACGAATGGTCCGCATCTTATCCTGATAAGCAAGAAAGACTGAGCTTCGAACTGATTCTTGGGTTCCTTCAAAAACGGAACGAAGATTGTGTCCATCAACACCTTCCGGCACCTCAACTCCGGCATATCCACAAAGCGTGCGATACAGATCAAGCAAATAGGTCATTGCCATAGTCGACGTATTTTTAGGAATGCCCGGCCCCCGAACCACCAATGGGCAGCTCATCGAGTGCTCATAGACATTTTGTTTCCCAAGCAGTCCATGGCTTCCTAACGCCAGCCCATGATCAGCCGCGTAAACCACAATGGTCTTTTCATCAAATCCGAGTTCGTCTATGGCGTTCAGTATGCGGCCTACTTGTTCATCTAAATGGGTGACAAGCCCATAGTATTCACAGAGTTGGTCACGAATGACTTCCGGCCGTCGTGGCCAATCTGCAAGACCTTCATCACGACCCCCACGACTTACCTGCCCGTTATTAAACGGATGCTGAGGTAGGAAATTTTCTGGAAGTGGAGGCGGATCGTCATAGTAAACCTGACGATACGATTCTGGTGGATTTCTCGGATCATGCGGAGCGGTAAACGCCACGTAGAGAAAAAAAGGATTCGCACTTTTTTCTTGGGTCACAAGAAAATCAATTGCTGCATCGGCAAAGAGCGTACTCGAGAAACCCTCTCCAACACGGCTGTTAGCCAGAGCACCCTCTCCAGTTAAATCTTGAAGCGGCACTCTCGTGTGATCACACATGCCACCCATCATAATCGCCTTACCCGACTGAAACCCTCGGGTCAGTGTTGAGAGCCCATTGTGCCATTTGCCTACCGCATGCGTTGCATACCCATTCTTGCCGAGCACCTCGGGCAATAACGGCAGCCCAGTCCAATTGCGTGTGTCATCAATCCGCATCCAATGCCTTCCAGTCATAATCATTGACCGGCTGGCAACACACACTGCTCCTGAATACGAGCCTGCACAATAGTTCTGTCGACAACTCACGCCCTCTCGAGTAAGCCGATCAAGGTTTGGCGTTTGGATGTTGCTATTCCCATGCGCCGCAATCGTGTCTACACGCTGGTCATCAGCAAACAAGAAAACAATATTTGGTCGATCTTCACCCGCAGATTCGCCAACGCCGGCGGAAAACAGCAAACAGAGCATTAATCCACACTCGAATCGGTTCATTGTTCCCCTCCTCTGTACATCCCATGTACGAAATCATCCTGAGCAATGTCTAGATTCTACCAAATTTTTAAACAAAATTTTGGTGACCGTTTCTAGTTTTTTTCTTAAACACCATCCACAATAGAAAAACAGCAACTGGTTTGTGTTCCCACGCAAGCCAATATAAACGACGACAAACCGCGTCCTCCCAAACAAAAACTTTTTTAATCCACTGAGAATTGATCTGTTATGCAGAGGCTACCTTACACACTTGTTTTGCTCATATGTCTCCACACAACTTTGAGCAGTGCTAGCGAGATCGCAGCACCAGTCCGACCTAACAAACCGAATGTTGTCTTGATTCTTACGGATGACCTCGGCTGGCAAGATGTTCACTGTTATGACATTGACAAGCCATCGCCAATGGAGACACCGAATATTGACCGTCTCGCCTCACAAGGCGTGATGTTCTGGCAAGCATATTCTCCTGCGCCCGTGTGTGCTCCAAGCAGAGCAGCAATACTCAGTGGACTCCATCCAGCACGCGGCGGCATGACCTCAGTGGCAGGTGGATTCCCCCCACGCCCACGCAGTCGAAACGCTCCACAAGTTGCACCGTTTTATCTTGCCCGCATGCCGATGGAACGATTCACCCTCGCCGAGGCTCTCAAGAATTCAGGGTACCGCACAGGCCACTGTGGCAAATGGCATATTTCCAAAAACCACTACGACTATCCACGACCCTATCAACACGGTTTTGACAGTTCTGTACACGATCGTGGCGTTCAATCGCCCATGATTCCTGACCGTCTCACGGGATTTGCTACCTCGAATCCCAAGGATCCATATCAACTCGATGAAAATGGCTTTCCTTTTGATACACCACAACAGGCAGCACTTGAATTCATAGAGAAAAACAAAGCCCAGCCGTTCTTCCTCTACTATGCAACCTGGCTTGTCCACGCACCAATCGTCA
>JBDOMQ010000376.1:0-5430 GCA_039831725.1 Pirellulales bacterium | reverse complement strand
GACGAACGTCATCAGTGAGCATCCGGAAAAAGCAGCTCAGCTCAAGGCGTTGCTCAAGCATATTCGTGAGCAGGGGCACAGTGCTCCAAGGCTAAATTGATAATAGAACCTAGAGAGAGGGCATGTCTCAATGAATGCTTCCAGACTTCTTCTTCTAATGGGAGTTGCCGGAACGATCAGTTTTCATTCCACTACGAGTGAGGCGAAAGATCAGAAACAACCAAATATTGTCGTGATCATGGCGGATGATCTCGGATACTCCGACATAGGGTGTTATGGGGGAGAGATCGACACTCCTCATCTTGATTCCCTTGCTGCGAATGGGCTGCGTTTTTCACAGTTCTACAACACCGCGAAATGCCACTCTTCCCGCGTCTCTCTTCTCACTGGCCAGTATTGCATCGCCGCTGGTGAAGTCAGCCTTTCTCACGCCGTCACATCGGCTGAAGTTCTTCGAGACGCCGGTTATTTTACCGCGATGACTGGCAAGTGGCATCTGCGGCGTGAACCTACTGATTTTGGGTTTGATCGTTACTTCGGACACCTCAGCGGCGCCTGTAATTTCTTCAAAGGTGACAACTCGTTCCGTCTGAATGGCAAGCCGTGGAGCGTCCCTGCTGTTCTTAATGACAAGACCTTCTACACCACAGTTGCCGACGTCGACTTTGCCATTGATTTTCTGAGTGAAGCTCGCAAGACGAAGAACCCCTTTTACCTCTATGTCGCTTTTAATGCCCCTCATGCTCCTCTTCATGCGCTTCCTGAAGACTATGCCAAGTACAAAGGTCGATACACCGAGGGTTGGGATGAGATACGTGACGCTCGCATCAAGAAACAAATGCAGTTGGGGCTTCTCTCCAATACGCTTACGCCCAGCCCACGCCCGCCTCACGTGCGGGCTTGGAAAGATGTCGTTCCGTGGCAGCGCTCGTACGAAACAAACCGCATGGTGACGCTCGCTGCCATGATTGACAGGGTCGACCAAGAGGTTGGCCGGCTTGTGGATAATCTCAAAGAGCATGACGAACTTGATAATACGCTCATCCTTTTTGTTTCTGATAACGGAGCCTGTCCCTACGATCGCCGGGCTCCCCTACTCGACGTCGAGCCCACAAATGGTGATATTGCCTTGGCCGATTCCACTCCGTGGGCCTGGGCTCGCAACGCGCCCTTTCGCTTCTACAAGCAAAATCAATTCGAAGGCGGCATTAGCTCTCCGGGCATCGTCCACTGGCCGGACGGACTGAAGACCAAACCTGGTGCAATCGTCGACACCCCCGCGCATTTGATTGACGTTTTGCCTACTCTCGTCGATCTAGCAGGTGCCTCGATTCCGGGTGAGTATCCGCAACGTGACCTTCGACCCGTTTCTGGAGTTTCTTTGCGGCCTGTCTTTGAAGGGAAAAAACTCAATCGTACAGAGCCCATTCATCTTCAGTTTTCTTCTGACTATGGACTACGCGACGGCGACTGGAAAGTTGTCAGCTTCAAGGGGCAGGAGTGGGAACTCTACAATGTGGCCAACGACCGTACTGAAACGAACAATCTCGCTGCATCCGAACCCGAGCGGCTCGCGGCTATGGTTGAAAAGTGGAAAAATATGAGTCGTGATGTTCTTCATTCTTCCGCGCTTGCAAACCCAAAGATGCTTCCGGCCCAAGTGCCAAAGTCCAACAGTCAATGGACAGTCTTCAGCGACTCCGACCAGCCCTTCCTCACCGCGCCTGGGAAGAAGGGGAAGTCACGGACTGTTCGCAAGTCCAGAGCCGGCCGTGATTCAATCCGTGCCCGCAAAAACACTCGACTTGAAAAATCGAAAGATGCATTTCAACTGACCTTCACCGGTGACGACCCCGGGATCGCCATGGATTTTCGCGGTGCACCGATTTCCCCTGCTGGCCCTTATTGTCTCGCCTTTGAGCTCGCAACTGATCTGAAGGGGCAGGGCGAGATCTTCTTCACCACTGACAAAGAAGCCGTTTTGCCGAGAGGTGAAACCATCACATTTCCTGTTGTCGGCGGTAGTCAGGCTCAAGAAGTTCGCCTTGAGATTGATACGGTTGAGCAACTCTACCAACTCCGTATCGACGTTGCCGACGGCCCAGGCGCTGCAACCCTCAGAAAGGTGCGACTTCTCGATCGCAGCGGAAACGTAATCAAAGACTGGAACCCCTGACGGAAAGCTGCCAATCCCTTGAAGGGAATGCGGCAGCAAAGCAGGCTGTTTTCCCCTGTTTTTCGGTGTCTCAAATGGCCCCGATTGCAATGATAATGAAGAACGCACAGCTACATTGTTTAAATAAGCATGGACTCAATCCCGAACGTCCGATGCATAATTGAGTGACTGTGAATGAATCGACGAGTAGCAAGGGTTTCTGACGATGCGGTTTTTGATCACATGGATGGCGGTTGGCATATGTTTCTCCAGTTCGCTGGTGCTGCTCGCCAATGAGCCTTCGAGCGATGGCGGGAAGAAGTCTGCGCACACAGCTGCAGATGTCGTGGCCTTTGCTCAAGAAATCGATCAGCTCGTCGCAGACGAGTTAAAAAAACGTAGTCAGGCACCACGGCCGAAGATTGATGACTATACGTTCTGTCGCCGCATCTATCTCGATGCCATTGGTCGAATTCCGACAATTATTGAACTGGAGAGTTTTGTCGGTGATGAAAATCCTGACAAACGATCTCGTCTTATTAAAAAATTACTTCATTCCAAAGGCTACAACAGTCACTGGTACAACTATTGGGCTGATCTTCTGCGAGTGAAGGATATAGGTGACAAGCTGCATCACTCGGGCAATTTCTCTGAATGGATCAAAGAAGCCGTCCGAAGTAATAAGCCATATGACCAGATGGCACATGAGTTGGTGAATGCGAGCGGCGAACTGTATAAGCCAGGCAACGGCGCTACCGGATTCTATGCTCGTGAAACCATGCCGCTCGATCATTTGGCGAACTCCGTCAAAACATTTATGGGCATGAGTATTGAATGTGCTCAATGTCATGATCATCCATATGAGGATTGGACGCAGCAGGACTTCTATAAACTGGCGGCGTTTACATCGAGGACACATCTGCGAGTGGATCCACGACCGCAAGACGAGAAAAAGATCTACGCCAAGGATCGTCATGTTTTAAAGAATAGGGACTTCAATGAGTGGATTGTCTATCGGGAATCTATTCGTGTGAAGCATGCTGCCATTTATGGCAATGGTACCGGCTTTATGCGTTTACCTCATGACTATCAATACGAAGATGGTGAGCCGCACCAAGTCATGGAGGCGGATGTGCTCTTTGGGAATATGCCAAAGGTGAACTATGAGATGACCAAGGCAAAGCTTGCCTCTCTTCCAAAGAACCAGTTAGGCCCTGAGATCAACTCACGTAGCTCTCTGGCTGACTGGATGATCTCATCTGAGAATCCCATGTTTACGAAAGCCACGGTAAATCGTTTGTGGTATGAGGTCTTGGGTACAGAGTTGGTCGGTCAGCTTGGTGGATTAACCGTGGAAGACATGGGAGACCATCCCGCGCTTACTGAAAAACTCATTGGTGTCATGAAGGCTTTAAACTACGACACCAAATTATTTCTGAGTGTCCTCTTTCATAGCGGTATTTACCAAAGTAAAGCGCTTGCAGTAGGTGCCACGCCTCCAGATTATGTCCTCGATGGGCCGATGGTTCGGCGATTGCCAGCGGAAGTGATCGTCGATTCATTCCTGAGTCTGAAAACGGAGACACCTGACAAATACGTGGCCACTGAATTCCGTTGGGATGGGTTCACTCACTTCTACGAGAAGTCGAAGAATATGACAGCAAAAGACTTTGTTGAATATTCTGTCAAAGGGCCTGGGCGAGCGCAATTCCAAAATCGGGAAGAGCGAGAAGCCATGAAGCGAAATGGGGACATGGGCCCACGTGAATTGTGGCGGGTGTCCACCTTCGGAAGAAATTACAAGGAGAATTGGGTGTCCATGCTTATGGGTAAATCCAATCGTGAAGTAATTGATGGGGCTGCTCGAGAACCAGACATTCCACAAATCCTGTTTCTCATGAATGGCTTGGGTATTCCGGAGGATGCGTTGGTCAATCGCAAACTCCGTCAAGCTACAACACAACAAGACAAAATGGAGATCCTCTGGAAAGCAATCTTGGGGCGTCTGCCCAAGAAGTCAGAAGAATCGCTTTTTGGTAATGCACCAGATGATGTCATGTGGGCGTTGATCAACTCCAACGAATTCAGGTTTGGGAGATAATCAGATGGAGCGGAGAGATTTTATCTACCGTGTGGGTCTCGCGGGGGCGTCGTTGCCGTTCTTGGATGCAACTGCAGCATCTGCTCAAACTGCGCAGGCCAAATCAGTCATCTACATATTCCTCTCAGGGGGATTGAGCCAGTACGACAGTTTCAATGTTGAAGTTGATAAGCCAGTCTTGGGAAAGTCGACCATCATTAAGAGTAATGCCGACGGGGTTCGGGTGAGCAATTATTATCCGAAGTTGTCCAAGCAGATGGACAAGATTCTTGTTTTGAACTCGATGAAGACCGATCAGGGGGCTCATCCCTCTGGCATTTATAAGATGCTGACCAACTACAATCCGCGGGCGACGGTTACTCATCCGGAGCTTGGTGCCTGGGTGAACAAGAATCTGACAAGTCAGCAGGACAGCCTTCCGAACTTTGTGAGTATTGGCAGCGGTCGCGCTGGAACGGCAGGCTTTTTTCCAGGTCAGTGGGCCGCCTTGCCGGTCAAAGATCCTGACAAGGGGATCGATTTCGTCAAGCGAAACAAAGCGGTTGCAGAGAAAGCCTTCAGGAATCGTCTCGATATCCTGAGTGCTCTGAATGAAGACTTTCAAAAGAATTTTGGAACGAAAGATACGCAGTCGTATGTGGATACCTATGCGGGCTCATTGCGATTCATGAACTCAAAAGATATCGATGCCTTTGAACTGCGAAATGAAAATGCGACCATTACAAAATTGTATGACAAGGGCAAATTCAGTCGTAGTTGCCTGCTGGCGGCTCGACTTGTTGAGCGCGGAGTGAGATTTGTCAAAGTGAACCTGGGAGGGTGGGACTACCACGACAATATCTATGGCAGGATGCCTGCCAATGCCAACGCATTAGACAGCGGCCTTTCGTCATTGCTTAGCCATTTGGGCCAGAAGGGGTTGCTGGATTCGACGCTCGTGGTTGTGTCGACAGAATTTGGCAGAAAGCCAGATGTCAATCCCAACGCTGGACGGGATCATCACCCCGATGGTTTTACCTGCCTCATGGCAGGAGCTGGTGTAAAAGCCGGTCAGATTTATGGAACCACTACTTCGGACGGAAAACATGCGGACGAGAATGTTGTGGATGTCACAGATTTCAACGCATCCATAGCATGGCGGCTTGGGATTGATCCAAATCTCGAAGAAAAGGCA
>JBDOMQ010000043.1:0-5431 GCA_039831725.1 Pirellulales bacterium | reverse complement strand
GTCGTCCTCCATAAGGATTCTGTTGTTGAACGTGCCGGGCTCACTTTCGTCAGCATTGACACACAAATAGATTGGCCCGGGATGATCTTTTGGAAGAAACGTCCATTTCAAGCCGGTCATAAATCCCGCACCACCTCGCCCTCGAAGGCCAGATGATTTCACCATTTCCACAACCTCAGGTGGCTGTTTTTCGGCAAGTAACTTTTCAAGCGGGGCGTATCCACCACGGCTTCGATAGCTTTCGATTGTATGGCCATCATCAATGCCAGCAGCTTCGAGGAGCACCGGTTTAAAAAGATCAGAGGTACTCATCCGTTTTGCCTCCCAACTGATTCCAGGAACGCATCTGCTTTTTCAGGTGTTAAATCTTTATGCAAATCATTTCCGGCAAGCATGCACGGTGCGAAGTCACAGGCGCCGAGGCACTCTGCAGGTTCAATTGTAATATTCCCGTCGGCTGTTGTTTCGCCGGGCTTGATCCCAGCTTTCTCGCAGAGGTGGTCAAGCACCTGCTCACCACCTCGAAGTGCACATGAAATTGAGCGACAAACAAATGCCCGAACACGGCCATGCGGCTTGTCTTGGTAAAAGAATTGGTAGAAGGTTAGGGTGTCTTGAACCTCTGCCGGGGCGAGATCAAGTAATTGGGCTATTTCAACCACAGCGTCAAGCGGAACATGTCGTAGTTCGTCATGGACAACATGCAGCGCCGGTAAAGTCAATGCTTGCTTTGTTGGGTAACGAGAAGCCAACGCTTCTATGCGTGCAATCATGTCATCAGTAAGGACCTTGCGATTTGCAATCATCGATCGAGCTCCGCTGCAATGATATTAAGGCTCCCGAGTACCGCCACAACGTCTGAGAGTGTGTGTCCACGGATAAGGTGTGGAAACATGGCAAAATTCAAAACCGAAGGTGGTCTACATCGCGCTCGGTATGCTTGATCTTCACCATCACCAACAAGGTAAAATCCGAGTTCACCATTTGGCGCTTCGATAGCCGCATACGACTCTTCACACGGAACTTCAAAGCCTCTGTTACTCATGCTCAACTCAAAGTGCGAGATAGTTCCTTCTATCGTTGAATACACCTGCTTTTTTGTCGGAAGCGCCATGCGTTCGTCGATGCCTACATCAACAGGGCCACTTGGCAGGTTTTCAATTGCCTGCTCGACGATCTTGAGGCTTTCTCGCATCTCCTGCATTCGAACGAGGTACCGTGCATAGCAGTCACCAGCTGAAGCACAGCTAATTTGAAAGTCAAAATCAGAGTACGCCAAGTAGGGCTCGTCTCGTCGAAGATCTCTCGTTACACCACTCGCTCGCGCAACAGGCCCCGTTGCACCCCGATTAATAGCCTCCTCTTTTGTAAGCAGGCCGACACCTTTGGTTCGATCGACAAAAATGCGATTGCGGTTTAGTAATCGCTCCATGTCGTGCAGTGTTTTGGGAAACGTTTTAAGAAACGCTCGAGTTTTTTCAATGACAAGTGGAGTAAAGTCCTGTGACACACCTCCGACGCGTGTGTAGCTATTTGTGAAACGAGCTCCACAAAGTGTCTCGAAGATGTCGTAGATCACTTCGCGTTGATAGAACGCGTAGAGGAAGAAAGTGAACGCACCGGTATCAAGACCAACAGCGCCGTTAGACAGCAGGTGATCACTGATTCGTGCCAGTTCTGCCACGATGGTACGAATATAAGTGCAACGTGGCGTAAGATCGATTCCAAGAAGTGTCTCAACCGAATGGTGCCACGCTACATTGTTGGCCATCGGTGAGATGTAATTCATACGATCGGTCACTGTGACGTATTGATTGAAGGTGAGATGCTCACCTATTTTTTCAAAGCCAGAATGGAGGTAGCCCATCTCAGGAATTGCATCGACGACCCGTTCTCCCTCAAGCTTGAGAACCAATCGCAATGTCGTATGTGTTGCAGGGTGCTGCGGACCGAAGTTCAGCGTCCAAAGGTAGTCTTCATTCCGAGCCTCTGGTGAAGTTTCGATTTCGGTTGGGGCGATAGCCATATAAATAGTAATTAAAAGGGTCAGCTGTGGTCGCGGGTGATAACTGGGAAGTTATGACGTTCCCCACGGCCTTGCAGTGGATAATCTTTACGAAGAGGATGGGCGGTAAACTCTTCTGGCATGACGAGCCTGCGCAAGTCGGGGTGGCCGGTGAAGCGAATACCAAAAAGGTCCCACACTTCACGCTCCAGCCAGTTTGCACCTTCCCACAAAGGCACAACGCTTGCGACCGTTGGCTCGGGGTCATCGACAAAAACTCGAACCGTAAGCCGCTGGTTGCTAGACGTGGAGGCTAATAGGTAGATGAGACCATAGCGGTGCTTTGCGCCTCGGTACTCGAGGTAGTCGACGCAACTGATATCTACCAATAGATCAAAGCCACTGGCCTTGAGGAGGGACAGTGCGTCGAGTGACTTTTCAGCAGGGACAATTACTCGTTGTTGTCCCCGGAATGTTGACGATTCAACAGGACCACATGCCTCATTGAGGGCGGCCACATGAGGATTTTCGACTGCTTTAGGTTCTTTTGTTTCAGCTGAATCAGTCATTACGATCAAAGGAGGCTACGGGGAGATAAAATTAGTTTGTTTTGGTGACAGAATTTGAAAGCTCACGTTGCAAATTTGGATTGCGGGACGCATCGAGTGAAAGAATCTCAGGGCATTCAACTAACGCCCGCTTTCGATCCTGACGTTGATGGGTGTTGAACTCACGGCCTGTTCGTGTGCCTTCTTGTTGTATTTTGTCTTGTAAATCAATAATTGCCTGAATGAGTTGTTCTGGACGTGGAGGGCAACCAGGCACATACATATCAACCGGAATAAATCGATCAATTCCCTGAACGACGGCATAGGTGTCAAAAACACCACCGGTGCTTGCACAGGCACCCATTGATATGCACCATTTTGGCTCATGCATTTGCTGCCAAATTCTTTGGAGCACTGGTAGCATTTTCATGACAACGCGACCTGCAACGATCATTAGGTCACATTGACGAGGGCTGAAACGGAAGACTTCAGCGCCAAATCGAGCAAGGTCATGTTTGGCAGCTCCAGTTGCCATGAGCTCAATACCACAACATGCTGTTGCGAATGGCATTGGCCACAAACTGTTTTTTCGACACCAGCTCGCTAGTTCATCGAGTCTACTAACAACAACGTTTTCTGGGAGTTCAAGACCAGTTGATCCTGACTGTGCTACCGCCATCGAAAGACCCCCTTTCGCCAGTCGTACGCAAAGCCCACGACAACGAGAAGAATGAAGATAAGACCACCAGCAAAAGCAAGACCTCTGCTTGACAGCATTCCCTCGGCCACCGCGGCATCGATTCCGGCAGGAGAGCGGCTGGCAACAGCCCAGGGATAGAGGAAGAGTAACTCAACATCAAATACGAGAAATGTTATGGCAACAAGGTGGAAGCGTACGTCGAACCGCCGACGCGTATCATGAATTGGATCCATTCCACTTTCGTAAGGCATCTCTTTTACGGCGCCCCTTCGCCTTGGAGCAACCAAGAATGGAACAATAATGAGGCCTACTGAAACCGCTGCTGCAATGACAACGAAAAGCAGAACAGGGAGAATAGTGTCCATGGGTTTGGATATCGCTGTCTGCAGGTGAAGGGAAGCGAAAGCGAGGTCGGAAACTAAGTAAAACGCGGAATACAATGACTTTGTGAAAAACGTCACAAAGTATGTGACGAAAAAAGCGGCGTTGTGCACCGCTTTTCCACACTTCCTTTATACAGTCTCTGAGGCAAATCGGCGAGCGGCTCCTGGGATTGTTTTTTCAGGAATTCATGAATAAACCTGTTACTGTGGGATCTATGGCCGACTGCACTGAAATTCTGGCAGATCTTGTTCGCTGTCCCAGCGTAAATCCGATGGGTCGTGCCCTTTCAGGGCCTGAATACCTTGAAGGGAGGGTAACCGAGTATCTTCTCAATCGGCTGACTAAACGTGGAATAGCTGCCGTTCGACAGCACGTTTCCCCCGGACGCGAGAATGTCGTGGCTGTGTTGCCGGCTACCAGGTCGAATTCACCCGTGCTTCTTTGGGATGCCCATCAGGACACGGTTCCTGTTGATCGCATGACAATTCAGCCATTTTCTCCGACTATCGAGAATGGTCGGTTATTTGGACGAGGAGCATGTGACGTCAAAGGAGGTATGGCGTCAATGGTGGCAGCGCTTGAGGATCTATCTACTTTCGAAACACGGAATGCTTCAGTTATTTTTGTCGCGAGCGTAAATGAAGAGTTTGGTTTTTCGGGAGCAAAAGCATTTACTACATTGCTTAAGGCATGTGGTCATGAGAGAGACAAGGCTGCGGGAGAATTGATTCAATCAGTTTTGACTGACCTGCCAGAAATAGTTGTTGTGGCCGAACCAACTAGCCTTCATTTAGTAACTCAACACAAAGGAGCAGTTCGTTGGCGGATAACAGTCTGCGGGCAGGCCTGTCATAGTTCCTATCCTGAGCAAGGCTTGAATGCAATTTATTCTGTTTCAAGAGTTGTGTTGGCGATGGAATCTTTGGCACAGGAACTTTCTCTTCGTCACTCATCACATCCTTGCGGTGCTCCAACACTCAGCGTGGGTACGATCCATGGTGGCATGGGTGTAAATCTTGTGCCTGATCGTGTTGTCCTTGAAATCGATCGCCGATTAGTACCTGGAGAAGACCCGTTGGTCGCAAGGCAAGAAGTGATTGATTATATTTCCGCACACTGCACAACTGCTGTTATTGAGCACGAAGAACCATTTCTTGCGAGTGAGGGACTGTCGAATGAGGGGCCCGGGGCCGCCGCCGCTGCAGCGAGCCTCCGAGAGGCTGTACGAAAAGTTGGCATTCCTTCTGTTGAAGAAGTTGCCCGCTATGGGACCAATGCATGCGTCTATGCCACAGCTGATCTACCTTGTGTTGTTTTTGGTCCAGGTTCGATTTCTCAGGCGCACACGGCTGATGAGTGGATTAATTTGTATGAGGTTGAGCAAGCCGCAGAGGTTCTTAAAAATCTCGTTGGCTATGGTGGAGTGGCCTAGCCAATCGACCGTATCTCTCCCAGAGTTATTTACTTCGACTGTGCAAAGAGCCACTTTAAGAAGTCGGGCTCGCTATCGCAGCGTTCACTGCTTCTGAATGTGATGCCGTTTTTTGCACCGGGAATAAATTTCCCGGAGACACCGTGGTTGTCACCTTGCCAGATCGTGAATTTCATGTTTCCACTGAGGCGTTTCATTTCGTTGAATACTTCCTGGTCCTTTTCAATCGGGCAGACGCCATCTTTGTCTCCATGAAATGCCCAGATAGGTAGATCCTTAATTTTTTCTGGATCAATAAACGGTTCGGTGCGTCGAAGGCCACTTCCGGCAGATGGTGCTGCAGCGGCAAAGAAGTCAGGGTC
>JBDOMQ010000208.1:0-5463 GCA_039831725.1 Pirellulales bacterium | reverse complement strand
CAATAACAGCCAGATCAACTGGATGCCCGAACACATTAAGGATGGGCGATTTGGCAACTTCCTTGAAAATAATGTCGACTGGGCGTTGTCACGAGAACGCTACTGGGGAACCCCCCTTCCCATCTGGATCTGTGAAGAAACAGGAAAAGCCGAAGCTGTCTCTTCATACGCTGCACTGCTTGCCAAGCCTGGCGCTACGGGCAGTGAAATTTTCGATCAAGCCAAAGTTGATAACCCTGACTTGTCGGACGACCTTCGCGTCCATAAGCCCTATATTGATGCCATCACATACGACTCACCATTTGCCGTGCATGCCCGTATGCGCCGTGTACCAGAGGTGATTGATTGTTGGTTCGACTCTGGAGCAATGCCGTTTGCCCAGTGGGGCTGGCCACACACCGGCGCTGACGAATTTCAGTCGCAATGGCCCGCTGATTTTATCTCTGAGGCGATCGATCAAACACGTGGCTGGTTTTATAGCCAGCTTGCCATCAGCACTCTGCTTTTTGGACCTGAATCAACGACTGACGCTGCATCGACAAACGCCACAACAGCGATGCCACCCAATGACTACCCACACCCTTTCCGAAATTGCATCGTTCTCGGACATATGCTTGGTGAGGACGGTGGCAAGATGTCCAAAAGCAAGCGGAACTACAAAGAGCCGTCCGAGATCCTGGATCGATATGGAGCAGATGCACTCCGCTGGTACTTTTTCGCTGGACAACCTCCATGGAATAGCATCCGCTACAGCGAGCAGGCTATCCGTGAAAGTGTCCCAGAGTTTCTCTTGCGACTCTGGAACGTCTACAGCTTCTTTATTATTTACGCCAACATCGACGGCTTTAATCCAGCAACAGCTATGGAAAATCCTGGCCAGCTCGACCATGCAAATCTCACAGCTGGCAACGGGTTTCGCCCGGCACACCAACGCAGCGAACTCGATCGTTGGATGTTGGCTGAACTGCATGCAACCGGGCATAAGATGGTCGACGCGCTTGACAACTATGATCATTACGTTGCTGCCGGGGCACTTTCCGATCTCGTTGATGCAGTCAGCAACTGGTTTGTGCGAAGGAGCCGAGATAGGTTTTGGGCTGCCGGGAAAGCAGACACATCTGCTGACGGCAATCAAGAAAAATGTGACGCCTACTGGACGCTCTATGAAGTACTTACGACTACTGCTCGGCTGGCAGCACCTTTCGTACCCTTTGTAAGCGAGGCGTTCTGGCAGAATCTAGCCGTTGGCCCCTTTGGAAACGAAGTGCCCGAGAGCATCCATCTCACCGATTATCCAACAGCCAACACCGAACTGATTGATCCGGATCTTGCACGCCAGATGGCACTGATCCGTGAAGTCGCCTCACTCGGCCGGGCGGCACGTGCTCAGGAAAAACTCAAGGTGCGACAACCACTTTCGAAGGTTGAAGTGATTCTCGCAGAATCACACAAGGTTGACGCCGACTGGCTGACTTCGCATGCGGACTTGGTGTGTGATGAACTCAATGTCAAGGCATTTGAAATCTGTGCAGAACCGGATCGATATATTACTCGCACAATTCTTCCTGATCTCAAGAAACTTGGGCCACGACTTGGAAAGAAACTGCCTCTTGTTCGCAATGCGCTCCAGCAAGCTGATGCTGATATCCTCATGACGTCCTTTCAGGAAACTGGCCAGGCTATCATCACTCTACAGGATGGGACCGACATATCGATTACCGAGGAAGAATGTCTCATTCGGACGACCGCACGTGATGGATGGGCTGCCGCTGAAGGTACGCGAGGTGTTGTCGTTATTTCGAGTGAACTTACTCCTGACCTTATCGCCGAAGGTAGAGTCCGAGAAGTCATTCATGCTGTTCAGTCACAGAGGAAAACGGTAGACCTCGAATTTACTGACAGGATCGCCTTGGGGTTTGTCACCGAATCAGATGAACTTCGCGTGGCACTTCAGGAACATATTAAAACAATTGGCTCAGAGACGCTTGCTGTATCAATTGATTTCGAACAGATACCAGATGCTGAAGAAGCGATGCTTGACCTTGATGGACACGCACTCACCATCACTTTGAAACGGGTCGCCACGCCTGAGACCGCCTAAGAGAAGGGAACTTGGTCTTGTGAGTAACAAAGGCAACACCCAACCACTTCGCCTCGCGGTCCTCCTATCCGGATCTGGACGGACCCTGGAAAACTTGCTGCAACGTGAAAAGAATGGTGAGCTTTCGGCTACTGTCGAACTCGTTCTTTCAAACCGAGAAGGCGTTCGCGGAGTGACAATCGCTGAGTCTGCAGGTATTCGCACCATAGTAAACCCGCAAGGTGAGGCATCGCTTGAAACATGGAGTGCGAGCCTTTTCGGCTCCTGTCGTGAAGCGAACGTTGATCTTGTAGTCATGGCCGGATTCCTTCAACTCGTAGCAATCCCAGATGATTTCGTGAATCGAGTAATTAATATCCACCCATCGCTTCTTCCTGCGTTTGGCGGAAAAGGGTTCTATGGCAATCGAGTTCATGCGGCTGTCATTGAACATGGCGCGACAACCTCTGGTTGCACTGTCCACTTTGTTGACAATGAATATGATCATGGATCCGTTCTGCTTCAGCGGCAGGTTCCAGTCACCCTCAATGATTCGCCAGAGACACTTGCTGCTCGTGTTTTCCGAGAGGAATGCCAGGCGCTTCCAGAAGCCATTAACTTGCTCGCCAAGCGACAACTCACAAAACAGTAACCAGACCAAGAATAGAGGACTCTGCTATGCAACGTACGACAGGAAATATAATTGCTGATTCACTTGAATCTGCTGTGAGCTATGCCGACCGGCTGAGGCAGGACATCCCCCACATTGAGGCTGCTCGCTTCGCGCGACCAGGCGGGCACATGGTTTCCTCAAACCATCCCTGTTTCATTTTTGGTCATCTGAGTTTGTATCCACCAAAAGTCTTGGGCCAACTTGACCAGGATTCACTGCCACTACCGGCTGGGTTTGAAAAAGTCTTTGACAAAACAGCAACCTGTCAGGATGACCCGAACCATACTGTGTATCCGTCGTTCGACGAGGTTCTTGCTTTTTTTAGTGCTGGTCACAAAAAACTCATTGAAACACTCCGAGAAACTCCTAACGAGTCGTTTGACCATCCAAATCCAGCTGAAGGCCCACTCGCCGAACGGTTCCCAACACTCTCATCGGTTCATGCGTTCTATTGTGGTGGCCACATCATGTCTCATCTTGGACAGCTTTCTGCATGGCGTCGCATGCAGGGCCTCCCGCCAGCCTAATCCTTCATGGAAAAGAACAGGAACCCAAAGGCTATCCCTGCAATCAGCACAGTGGTACAAGTGAATCAGCGATGCGAAAGACGTCCGCTGTCTGGTTTCACTCTGCTCCGGTGATTGCGCTCTGTATACATGAACGAACAGCACATTGCACGCTAACCGCCAGCGAACTCCACCTCTGTCAATCCTTGCTTGGAAATACGACAATGAGTCGCTACGAACAAAGTAGAATTGCTCTCCTCGCAATCGTGACAGAAACAAGAACAGGATGAAAGACAACATGGTCCAACTTCAGCAGAGCAGGCACACAAGAACACGCACAACGTGCTGGTTCGCACTCCATAGCACTGCCCTTTTCATCTTGTTTTCCTTCCTTTCACCAAACCATGTATGCTCTGCTCCGATTGAAAAAAATACGCAACCAAATATCGTATTTATTCTTGTTGATGACATGGGATACGGGGACCCCCGTCCGTTTAATGCCGACTCGAAAATTGAGATGCCCAATATCGAGCGACTCGCCGCAGAAGGCATGATCTTTACAGACGCCCATGCCTCCGGCCCGCTCTGCCATGTTTCACGATACGGCCTACTGACAGGCTGTTATCCATTTCGATCGTCACCCATAGCATGGAATAAAGGGCCCACAATTAAGTCAGACCAGGAGACCATTGCATCGCTCCTTACAGACGCGGGCTACAGCACAGCAATGGTTGGCAAGTGGCACCTTGGATTTGAAGAGAATGGATTCGAAAATCCTCTCCTCGGCGGGCCCGTTGACCGTGGTTTTCAAAGCTTTTTTGGAATCCGAGCATCTACTGACATACCGCCATATTTTTACATACGTAATAATAAAGCCGTACAACCGCCGACGGAAACGATTGCGGCCAATGCATCGAATGGCTGGAGCCCAATTCAAGGGGCATTTTGGAGGGCTGGAGGAATCGCCCCTGATCTCAAACTAAAAGATGTTCTGCCTCGTTTTACGAACGAGGCAGTCAAAGTGATTGATGATCATGGAGCGGGTACTAGAAAAAAACCTTTGATGCTCTATCTCGCGTATCCAGCACCGCATACGCCATGGCTTCCCTCAGAGCAGTTTGCCAGAAAAAGTAAAGTTGGGATGTACGGTGATTTTGTGATGATGGTGGATGCAATGATCGGTCGTGTACTTGCCGCCCTTGATCACAATGGCCTTACTGATAACACACTTGTGTTCTTTTCATCAGATAATGGACCCGTCTGGTACGAGTCTGATCGTGAACGTTTCGGCCATTCGTCGGTTGGGGAATTACGCGGCATGAAGGCGGATGCCTGGGAGGGTGGGCATCGCATGCCATTTATTGCCCGCTGGCCGGCAACAATAGCCCCAGGCACGTCATCCGATCAAACAATTTCTTTTTGTGACCTACTCGCTACGTTTGCTGATCTGGTGGGCGCTGAATTACCAAACAACGCCGGACCAGACAGTTTCAGCTTTCTGCCATTACTTTTCGGAGAAGATAAAGAGATTCGGCCATCACTTGCAGTTGAAGCAGGAAAGAACCACATGAGTTTTCGCGTAGGCGACTGGAAACTGATTACGGGCAGAGGCTCCGGTGGATTTTCACAACGCGGCCAGCCCATCCGCCCTGCTGGCCCCGTCGGCCAACTCTACAACCTCGCGGAAGATATTGGTGAGCAAAACAACCTGTATGACAAGCATCCTGAAATCGTACAACGCCTGACAGTGATGCTGGAGAATGTCAGAGAAACAGGACGTACTCGTCCATAATGAGACTTAAAAAGACAACTGCCCAACGGTTGCAAACAGGAAGGGCACGAACCACTCTCGCTGTGCTTCAAATCACACAAACACCATCCAGCCCGTTCAAGGCCCCAACATTGTAAGGCCCACCATGACAAGATTGATCTACACCCTCATTTATTGCCTAGTCTTCGCGTCCATCGCTTCCGCAGAGTCCAACCGGCCAAACTTCGTGATCATCTTCATTGACGACATGGGTTATGGTGATCTTGGCTGTTATGGCGGCATGACCGCGAAAACTCCATTCATTGATCAACTTGCAGCAGACGGAACACGGTTCACCTCTTTCTATGCCCAAACAGTCTGCGGCCCATCACGAGGCGCCCTGATGACGGGCCGTTATCCATACCGAGTCGGTGGCGGGTGGACAACAAACGCC